>DAIDHU010000275.1 GCA_027451915.1 Thiomonas sp.
GGCCCCTGCGCCCTCGCCCTCGCCCAGGCGGATCAGGGCCTGCAGGTAGGCGTCGAACAGGGCCTCGTGCGGATCTTCCCGCGGCAGCAGGCGCATGAGCAGTTCATTGAAATAAAAGCCGCACAGCAGGGGCAGGCCCACCAGCGCAGGCACTCCGCCGGTCCATTCGGCGCGGGTCAAGGTGCGCACCTCGCCCTGCCCGCTCCATGAAGCGGCGAAAGGGGCGAATCCCAGCAACACCGTGCGAAGCTGGGAGTGCGGGCGCTTGGCACCCTTGGCCACCAGGGGCAGGCGGCCGTGATGGCGGCTGAACACGTCCAGGATCAGGCTGCTCTCGCGCCAGGGATGCGCGTGCAGCACGAAGGCCGGCTCGTCGTGCGCGCGCTCGATGCGCCGGGCCGGCCGCCTGCGGGGCTCGGGGCGTTCCACCTGGTCCTTGCCTAGGAGTTCATTCCTCGTAGCCGTAGGCGCGCACCGCGGCCTGGTCGTCGGCCCAGCCGGAGCGGGTCTTGACCCACACTTCGAGGAACACCGGCGCGTCGAACAGCCTTTCCATGTCCTGCCGAGCCTCGGTGGACAGCCGACGCACGACGGCGCCGCCGCCGCCGATGACCATCGCCTTGTGGCTGTCGCGCTCCACCACGATGCTGGCGGCGATGCGCCGCAGCCTGCCGTCGAGCTCGAAGCGGTCGATCACCACCGTGCTGCTGTAGGGCAGCTCGTCGCCGGTGAGCCGGAACAGCTTTTCGCGCAGGATCTCGGCCGCCAGGAATCGCTCTCCCCGATCGGTCAGCGCATCGGCATCGAAGCCCCAGGGACCTTGCGGCAGGTGGCGCGCCAGAATGTCCAGCAGGCGCGTGGCATCGGCGTGCCGGCGCGCCGACAGGGGCACGATCTCGGTCAGGCGCACATCCTTGCCGCGCTCGGCCAGCCAGGGAAGCAGCTTCTCCCGGCCGCGGATGCGATCGAGCTTGTTGGCCACCAGGATCACCGGCCGCCCCTTGGGCAGCAACTGACCCACGAGCTCGTCCTCGGGACCCCAGGTGCCGGCCTCGACCACCCAGAGCACGATGTCCACGTCGGCCAGCGCGCCTCGCACCGTGCGGTTGAGCGCACGATTGAGCGCGCGGGTATGGCGCAGCTGGAAACCCGGGGTGTCGACGAAGGCGAACTGCGCGGCGCCTTCGGTACGCACGCCCAGCAGGCGGTGGCGCGTGGTCTGCGCCTTGTCGGAGGTGATGCTGATCTTCTGGCCCACCAGGGCGTTGAGCAGGGTCGACTTGCCCACGTTGGGGCGTCCGACGATGGCGATGGTGCCGAAGCGCTGCTGCGCCTCGTGCTCGCTCGAAGGCGCGGTCGGGGTCTCGGTGGAAGGCTGGGTCATGGCTTGGCGGCGGGCTGCGGCCACGAGGGCACGGAGCCGGCTCGCAGCTGCTCGATCATCGATTGCGCGGCCTGCTGCTCCGCGGCGCGCCGGCTGGGCCCTTCGCCGCTGCTTTGCGCGCCGAGCTCGGTCACCTCGCATTGCACGACAAAATGCTGCGCATGCGCGGGCCCGCTGGTTTCCTGCACGCGATAGGCCGGCAGCTGCATCTTGCGCCCCTGCAGCATCTCCTGCAAGGTGGTCTTGGCATCCTTGGCGCTGGCGCGCAGGTCCAGGTGCAGCAGGCGCTCGCCGTACAGGCGGCGCACCAGCGCGGCCGCCGCCTCGATGCCGCCGTCGAGGTAGACGGCACCGATCAGCGCCTCCAGCGCGTCGGCGAGGATGGAATGCCGCCGGCGGCCGCCGCTGCGCTGCTCGCCCTCGCCCAGCAGCAGCAGCTCGCCCAGGCCCGCCTCGCGCGCCAGGTCGGCCAGCGTGGCCTCCCGCACCAGCGCGGCGCGCCAGTACGACAGGTGCCCCTCGTCGGCCTGGCCGTCGGCATACAGAAGCGAGGCGACCAGCAGGTTCAGCGCGGCGTCGCCCAGGAACTCCAGGCGCTCGTTGTTCTCCGAGCCGTGGCTGCGATGGGTCAGCGCCTGGCGCAGCAGCGCGCAATCGCGAAAACGATACTGCAGGCGCGCCTGCAGTTGTTCCAGGGCGTTCACCGCCTCGGGCGCTCCGTCAACGCGATTTCCCGGAGAACTTGAGCAGCAGATAGGCCGGGCCGACCAGGTGGATCTCCTTCTCGTAGGCGTAGGAGACTACGATATTGCCGTTGACCTTGGTGATCTGCAGGTCCTTGCCGCTGATCGAACTGATGTAGTCGACCTCGGCCATCTTGTCGAACTTGGTGCGGATGTCCCCGACCGTGGGTCCGGCCTTCGCGGACTGATCCACCGCATGCTGGATCGACACCGATTCCTGCCAGTCCGGCACGATCTGCAGGCCGAGCACGACCAGGATGGCGATGATCGCCCCCCAGAACAGCAGCCCGATCAGCGTGATGCCGCGTTGACGTTGCGCGTGGCTCATACCGCGAATCCCATTGATGCTGTCAGCAGGTCAATGAATCGGCCCGATGTTCTTCAGGCCACCGAAGTTCATCCAGACGAAAAACGCCTTGCCAGCGATGTTGCGCGCCGGCACGAATCCCCAGTAGCGGGAATCCAGTGAATTATCGCGGTTATCGCCCATCACGAAGTACATTCCTGCGGGAACCTTGCAGACGAAACCTTGCGAATCATAATGACAAGCGTCTCGATGGGGAAAATTGTCCGGTCCACCGATGACGTAGGGCGGCGACTGGGGGTTGATCAGGATGCGATGTTGCGCCCCGTCCAGGTTCTCGCGGTACTGCTGGTAATAGGCCATGGTGGACGGGGCGAACCACTGGCCGTCGGCCTTCTCGGCGATGGGCTTGCCATCGATCACCAACTGCTTGTTCTCATACGACACCGTGTCGCCCGGCAGGCCGACGATGCGCTTGATGTAGTCGATCGACGGGTCCTTGGGCAGGCGGAACACGATGACGTCGCCGCGCCGCGGGGCGCGCCCCGGCGTCAGGCGCTCGTGCCCCAGGGGCAGGCGCAGCCCGTAGAGAAACTTGTTCACCAGGATCAGGTCGCCCGGCACCAGCGTGGGCTCCATGGATCCGGAGGGGATCTTGAAGGGCTCGGCCACGAAGGAGCGCAACACGAACACGAAGGCGATCACCGGGAACAGGCCCGCCGTCCATTCCAGCCACCAGGGCTGGCGCAGCAGCCTTGCACGGGTGGCCTGGATGTTCTCGTCGCTGAGCGAGTCATCGGGGGTGATGCCCTGCGCGCGCAGTTCGTCGCGCCGACGGCGCAACGCCGAGCAGGCGGCCTCGGCTGCGTCGACGCGCTGGCGCGCGAAGCGCAGGCGCTCGGCGATCCAGAACAGGCCGGTGACCACCAGCAACACGAACAACAGGAGGGTGAAATTGACGGCCGGTTCTTCCATGGAGCGAAAGGGGCTGGATCTGTGGCTGTGGCTGGAACTTCGGCCGGGGAAACTCAGTCCTCGACCTTGAGAATGGCCAGGAAGGCCTCCTGGGGCACCTCGACGGTGCCGATCTGCTTCATGCGCTTCTTGCCGGCCTTCTGCTTCTCGAGCAGCTTGCGCTTGCGGGAGATGTCGCCCCCATAGCACTTGGCCAGCACGTTCTTGCGCATGGCCTTGATTGTCTCACGCGCGATGATGTTGGCCCCGATCGCGGCCTGGATGGCGACGTCGAACATCTGGCGCGGAATCAGCTCTCGCATCTTGGCCGCGACCTCGCGCCCTCGATACTGGCTCTGCGAGCGGTGCACGATCAGCGACAGGGCATCGACGCGCTCGCCATTGATCAGCATGTCCACCTTCACCACGTCAGCGGCCCGGTATTCGAGAAAGCTGTAGTCCATCGATGCGTAGCCGCGCGAGATCGACTTGAGCTTGTCGAAGAAATCCAGGACGATTTCCGCCAGGGGCATTTCATAGCTGAGCTGCACCTGGCGGCCCATGTAGGACATATGGGTCTGCGACCCGCGCTTGGCGTTGCACAGGGTCATGACCGCACCCACGTATTCCTGCGGCATGAACAGCTTGACCGCGACGACGGGCTCCAGGATGGTGTCGATGCGCCCGACCTCGGGCATTTTCGACGGGTTGTCCACGGTCACCGTGGTGCCGTCGCGCAGTCGCACCTGGTACACCACCGACGGGGCGGTGGTGATCAGGTCCATGTCGTATTCGCGTTCCAGCCGTTCCTGCACGATGTCCATGTGCAGCAGGCCGAGGAAACCGCAGCGGAAACCGAAGCCCAGGGCCGACGAAACCTCGGGCTCAAAGCGCAGCGCGGCATCGTTGAGTTGCAGCTTCTGCAACGCATCGCGCAAGGCCTCGTACTGGTTGGCCTCCACCGGGTACAGGCCGGCGAACACCTGGGGCTGCACTTCCTTGAAACCCGGCAGCGCCTCGGTCGCGGGACGCGAGGCCACGGTCAGCGTGTCGCCCACGCGTGCGGCCTTGAGCTCCTTGATGCCGGCGATGACAAAGCCCACCTCGCCGGCGCCCAGCTGTTCGCGCGCCACCGACTTGGGCGTGAACACGCCGAGCTGCTCGCAGCCGTACTGAGCGCCGGTGGCCATGAGCTGGATGCGGTCGCGCACCCGCAGCACGCCGTCGAACACCCGCACCAGCATCACCACGCCGACATAGCTGTCGTACCAGGAATCGATGATCAGGGCCTTGAGCGGCCCATCCGGGTTGCCCCTGGGCGGAGGAACCCGCGCGATCACGGCTTCGAGGATCTCGTCGATGCCCATGCCCGTCTTGGCGCTGGCCAGCAGCGCCTCGGAGGCATCGATGCCGATGACGTCCTCGATTTCCTGGCGTGCCCCCTCCGGATCGGCCTGGGGAAGGTCCATCTTGTTGAGCACCGGAACCACCTCGACACCCAGTTCGATGGCGGTGTAGCAATTCGCCACCGTCTGCGCCTCCACGCCCTGGCTGGCATCGACCACCAGCAGCGCGCCCTCGCAGGCCGACAGCGAGCGGCTGACCTCGTAGCTGAAGTCGACGTGTCCAGGGGTGTCGATGAGATTGAGCTGGTAGCTCTGGCCGTCGCGCGCGCGGTAGCTCAGCGCGGCGGTCTGCGCCTTGATGGTGATGCCGCGCTCGCGCTCCAGGTCCATCGAGTCGAGCACCTGGCTCTCCATCTCCCGATCCGACAGTCCGCCGCAGCGCTGGATCAGGCGGTCGGCCAGGGTGGACTTGCCGTGGTCGATGTGGGCGATGATGGAGAAGTTGCGAATCCGTTGCATGCGCGGGAAAAAGGATGAAACCCGCCCCTGGCGGGCCCGGGGCGCGACCGCCTGGAGGGAGCCGGCGTCGGGACAAAAAAAAGGCGCGGCCATTCGCGTCGCGCCTACCAACAAAATCGTTTGGCAACTGCTTGTTGGGCCTCCATTTTAAGCCCCCCGGCCGACCCGGCCAGCGGCGCGCGGCCGGCCGGTCACGGGCCGCCAGGAACAGCATTGCGGCTGCCCAGACAAAGTCGCAATCGAATTCCGAAATCCTTCGGAATACTACAAAATTATTTCAAAATTAACCCGGTCAAAACAAATTTTATTCCGAAACCTTGCGCGGATGCACCAGCACGTAGGTGGCGCTATCGCCACGCCGCACCAACAGCGCCGCGGCCTTGTCCGTCGGCAGCCGCGCGACTTGCGAGGCGAATTCGGAGGCCGTGCGCAGCCCCGAGTCGTTCAGCGCCTCCAGCACGTCACCCACGCGCAGGCCCGCGGCCGAGCCGTAGGAATCGACGCTCTCGACCAGCACCCCGGCGCTCAGCCCGAGCTGCGCGAGCTGCTCCTGATTGAGGTCGACCACGCCGATCCCCAGGGGGCTGCGGGCGGCCGCCGAGGGCCTGGCGGGCGCGGGCGCGGGGGCCTTGTCGCTCCAGGAGCCCACGGTCACCCGCAGGCGCAGGGTGCTGCCCCTGCGAAACAGATCCAGGGGCACGCGCGTGCCCGGGCGGATCGCGCCGACCAGGCGCGGCAGGTCGCTGGAGCGCTGCACCGGGTGCCCGTCGATCGCCGTGATGATGTCCCCGGGCCGCACCCCGGCAAGGTCGGCCGCGCCGCCCTTCTCGACCGCGCTGACCAGCGCCCCCCGCTCGGTGCCGAGCCCCAGGGCCTGCGCCAGCTGGCGGCTCACGCCGTCGATGACCACGCCGATCTTTCCGCGCACCACGTGGCCGCTGGCCTTGAGCTGTTCGGCCACCGCCATGGCCTGATCGATGGGTACCGCGAAGGAAATGCCCATGAACCCGCCGGTACGGCTGTAGATCTGCGAGTTCATGCCGACCACGCGTCCGCGCATGTCGATCAGCGGCCCGCCCGAGTTGCCCGGGTTGACGGCCACGTCGGTCTGGATCAGCGGCGTGTAGTCGCCGGTGTCGCGCGACTTGGCGCTGACGATGCCAGCGGTGACCGTGTTGTCCAGCCCGAAGGGAGATCCGATGGCCACCACCCATTCGCCGACCTGCAGCCGGCTGGAGTCGCCGATGCGCACGGCCGGCAACCCGGTGGCGTCGATTCTCAGCAGCGCCACGTCGGTGCGCGCGTCGGCGCCGACCAGGCGCGCGGTGAACTCGCGGTGATCGGTCAGGGTCACGACAATGCGATCGGCGCCATCCACCACGTGGGCATTGGTCAGCACATAGCCGTTGGAGGCGAGCACAAAGCCCGAGCCCACCCCCACCGGACGTTCCTCGTCGGGAACCTGGGCGGAGCCGCCGTCGTCCCCCGGAGGCAGGGGAATGCCGAAAAAGCGCCGCAGGAACTCGCGGGTCTGCTCGTCCTGGCGCGCGCTCTGGTCGGGCGCGCGCGTATAGGTGCGGATATTCACCACCGCGGGACCGACCTGGCGTACCAGGCGGGTGAAGTCGGGCAGGCCCACGACCAGGGGCGCCCCGGAAGTCGGCGCGGCAGCGCTCGCCCCGAAGGCGGCGGCGGCAGAGGCCTGGGGCGCGGTGACCCCAGGCTGCGCGGCCTGCGCCGACATGCCGATGCACGCGGCCGACAGCAACGGCAACAGTGCTCCAGCGAGGCGCATGAGGCTGCGTGCGACGGACCTTGCGAGGTTCACGAGTGGCTCTCCAGCGAAGGGCGGGGCGGCATGCGCCCTGGCGGGCACGAGGCCCGTTCGAGGCCGCCGAGCAAGCATGGCCTCGACAGCCAGCCGCGAGCATAGCGTGCCCGCTGGCACGGCAGGCAAAGTGGCGAGGCCTCAGCGCAGCGCGTGCAGGCGGGAGGCTTCGCGCTGGTGCCGCGCGGGCAGGCAGGTCGTCTGCGCGAGCCGCCCGCCATGGGGCTTGCGCTCGCCGGCGCTGCCCGCGGCGCTCACCCGCAACACGCTCCTGCCGGCCCCGGCAGGAGCGGCGCCCAAGGCCCAGGCGCCTCGGGACGGAGCGGGGCCCTGCGCTGCCCTGGGCGCGTTCTCCTTCCAGGGCGCGCCGTGCTGGGGCAACAGGCCTCCCACCAGCACGACCGTGGCCAGGCCGGCCACCGCCACGCCAAGAGCACCGGCCCATGGCGCCAGTCGCCCCCAGGGCACGGCCGGCCACGAGCGCCGCGCCCCTGGCGCGAATTGCACCGGCTCGGCGCGCAGGCGCTCGCTGAAGCGCCGCAGGAAGGCCTGTTCATCGAAGCCACCATGCAGATCGGCCGAACGCAGCCAATCGCCTACCTGGTGATAGTGCAGCCAGGCCGCGCGCGCCTCGGGATCGTGCACCAGCACGGCCCAGTCGGTGCCCTGCGCGCCGGGTGGGTCCTCGGCGTCCACCCAGGCCGAGACCCGCTCCCGCAGGCGCAGCGCCTCGGAGGACAGCCTGGGAGAAACCTCGGAACCAGGCCCGAGGGCGCCGCCCGGCTCGGCCCCCGCGTGCGTCTGCGCGCGCGCGTCTGCATTGGCGGCGTGTTCACCGCGGCCGGGCCGGCGCCCGGCGGCTGCATCGTCGTCCATCTCGTGACCTCTCGCCCCCTTGAATCCTGTCCATCGCGCCGCGGGCGCCTACCAGCGCTCGTCCGTGCGCGTACCCAGCAGCGGGCGCAATCGCCGAGCGATGGCCTCGCGCGCCCGGAAAATGCGTGAGCGCACGGTACCGACCGGGCAATCCAGCATTTGCGAAATCTCGTCGTAGCTCAAGCCCTCGATCTCGCGCAACACGATGGCACTGCGCAATTCCTCGGGCAAATCCTCCATGGCCGCGTTCACGGCGCGGACCAGCTCGCGGCTGGCCATCACCGCTTCCGGCGTATCCATACTGCTTAGTTGCTCCCGGCTTGGAAAAGTTTCGTCCTGCTCCGAAGATTTCGCGCTTTCCGGCAAAACGGGACTGCGCGCACCTGACAGAGCGCTTCGCTTAGCCGTGTTGACCGCGATGCGGTACAGCCAGGTGTAGAACTGGCTGTCGCCGCGAAAACTCCCGATGGCGCGGTAGGCCCGAAGGAAAGTCTCCTGCGCGATGTCTTCCGCGGTGGCGGGATCGCCAACGAAACGCGAGATCAGGCGAAAAATGCGCCGCTGATACTTGGCCACGAGCAATGCGAAGGCTTGCTGGTCGCCATTCTGGACGCGCTGGACCAGCGCCTGGTCGGATCGGTCGTGCACAAGGGCTTGGGGGCAGGGGCGAGGCCCGCGGCTGCGGGCAGCGAACGTCGAGTCACGCCGCGGCAGCGCACGTCCCCCGGCCCCCGTGCGGGTGACCGGCGGGGACTCCGGCTTGCCGAACCGGTATTACAACCCCGGCCGCGTTAAAGGGCCAGGCGTGTGCGCAATTCCCGCCAGACAGCGGGTGCAATGTCCGAGGGCACGGGAAGCACCTCGCGACCGCGGTCGCTCAGGCCCAGCACCAGGAGCAGGCCCGGCAGGCTGAGCGCACGCACCTGGGCCAGGCGCCGCTGGCGACGCTCCTGCTGCAGCTCCCAGCCCTGCGCCCCATGGCTGAGGGTGAAGCTGCGGATCTTCCAGTAGGGAACCTGCGCCGTCAGCACCATCAGGAACACGCCCAGCGACAACCCGGCCATGACCGGGAAATCCAGCGCATCGCCCGCGTCCCACCAGCGCCAGGCGTTCCACGCGCCGGCCAGCGCGACCGCGAGGTCGAACCCGATCAGCAGCGCGTGCCAGCGGCTGAAACGCTCCACGCGAACATGCAGGGGGGCTGCGGGCTGCATGGCTGGCTGGCCGCTGCGGGGCCTCAAACGCGACGGAACACCAGGGAACCGTTGGTGCCACCGAATCCGAAGTTGTTCTTCAGCGCGTACTCGATGGGCATTTCGCGCGCGGTGTTGGCGCAATAGTCCAGGTCGCACTCGGGATCCTGGTTCTGCAGGTTGATGGTGGGCGGCGCGACCTGATGGTGCAGCGCCAGCACCGAGAACAGGCTCTCCACCCCGCCGGCCCCGCCCAGCAGGTGCCCGGTCATCGACTTGGTGGAACTGACCACGAGGCCCTTCGCATGCGAGCCGAAGGCGGCCTTGATGGCATCGCTCTCGTTCTTGTCGCCCAGCGGAGTCGAGGTGCCGTGGGCATTGAGGTATTGCACGCGGTCGGCGGCCACGCCGGCATTGGCCAGCGCGGCCTGCATGCACTTGCGCGGGCCGTCGACATTGGGTGCGGTGACGTGGAAGGCGTCGGCGCTCATGCCGAAGCCGACGAGTTCCGCGTAGATGCGCGCGCCGCGTCGCGTCGCCAGCTCCCAGTCCTCCAGCACCATGACCCCGGCGCCCTCGCCCAGCACGAAGCCGTCGCGGTCCCTGTCCCAGGGACGGCTGGCGGCAGCGGGGTCGTCGTTGCGCGTGGACAGCGCGCGCGCCGAGGCGAAGCCCCCGATGCCCAGCGGGCATACGGTGGCCTCGGCGCCGCCGGCCACCATCGCATCGGCATCCCCGCATTCGATCAGCCGCGCGGCCAGCCCGATGGCGTGCAGGCCCTTCGTGCAGGCGGTGACCACCGACAGGTTCGGACCGGTGAAGCCGTACTGGATCGACAGGTGCCCCGAGATCATGTTGATGATCGACGAAGGCACGAAAAAGGGCGAGATGCGGCGCGCGCCCCGATCGATGAAGTCCTGGTAGGTCTGCTCGATCATGGGCAGGCCGCCGATGCCGGAGCCGACCATCACGCCGATGCGTTCCGGATCGACGCCGGCCGCGGCCTCCAGACCACTGTCGCGCACGGCCTGCATGGACGCGGCCAGCCCGTAGTGGATGAAGGTGTCCATGTGGCGCGCCTCCTTCACCGGGATGTACTGCCCGATGTCGAAGTCGCGCACCTCGCCGGCGAACCGCGCGGCGAAGGTGGACGCATCGAACTTGGTGATCGGACCGATCCCGGACCTGCCGGCGACCAGGTTGTCCCAGGCCGCCTGCACCGTGTTACCCACGGGGGAGACGATTCCGAGACCGGTGATGGCGATGCGACGGCGCAGAGTCATGGCAAGCAACCAGGTGAAACGGGAAATCCAGCGGAACGATAGGGGAAAACACGGGGTTCGCGACGCTCCAGGTCGTCACGTCGCTGCGGCCGGGCCCCGCGAGCAGCCGGCACGCCCCGCCACCCCGCGGGCGCGGGCATGGCGGGTGGGTTCACAGCTTCTCAGCCCTTCTGGTGCTGCTTGGCGTAGTCGACCGCCAACTGGACGGTGGTGATCTTCTCGGCGTCCTCGTCGGGAATCTCGATCCCGAACTCGTCTTCCAGCGCCATCACCAGCTCGACGGTGTCCAGCGAGTCGGCGCCGAGATCATTGACGAAGGACTTCTCGTTCGTGACCTGGTCCTCGGCCACTCCGAGTTGTTCGGCAATGATTTTCTTGACGCGTTGTTCGATATCACTCATGTAACTCTCCAGAAAAAAGGCTTTCGAATTCTATCCACCCGGGAAGCGGTCGCCACCGGGAAATCAGCACATGCTCAGCACATGTACATGCCGCCGTTGACGTGCAGCTCGCAGCCCGTCACGTAGGAGGCCTGCGGACTCACCAGGAAGCCTACCGCATGCGCGATGTCCTGCGGTTGACCCAGGCGCCCCAGGGGAATGCGCCCGAGCAGCGCCTGCGTGGTCTGCTCGTCGAGCGCCCGGGTCATGTCGGTATCGATGAAACCG
>DAIDHU010000276.1 GCA_027451915.1 Thiomonas sp.
AGGTCCCCGGCCCGGGGCTCCAGCGACTGGTGCAGCCATGCCAGCCCGGCGCGGGTCAGACGCGCCAGGCTCTCGTCGGCGGCGGCGGGGCGCAGGTGCGCCAGGCCGGCGGGCAGGCTGGATGCGCCCGCGCTCGCGCCGCGAGCATCCAGCACCCGAACCCGCCAGCCGCGCGCGGCCAGGGCCTGGTCGCAGGCCGCTCCGGCCAGACCGGCTCCGACCACGAGGGCCGAGCCTGCCCGGGGGCGCTCGAGGCGCGCGCGGGTGCATGCCGGCGCGCGCAGATCGGCCTCCAGGCGTTGCGCCTTGCCCGCGTAGCCGGGGGCCTTGCGGGTTTCGAAGCCCACGGCCCGCAGGCCTTCGCGCACCGTGCCGGCCACCGTGTAGGTGGCGGCGCGCGCTCCCGGCCGGAACAGCGCCGCGACCTGGGCCAGCAGTTCGCGGCTCCACATGCGCGGGTTGCGCGAAGGTGCGAAACCGTCGAGGTAGACCGCGTCGGCTCCGAGTTCGAGCCCTTGCAGCAGGCTGGGCGCATCGCCGAACGCCAGCAGCAGGCGCAGGCGTCCGCCTTCCAGCCACACGGGGTGCAGGCCCTGGATCGCCGGCGGCCAGCGCTCGCGGAGTTGCCCGGCCATCTCGCGCCATTGCGGGTCCGCGCATTCGCGCAGCAGGTCCTCCGCGGGCAGCGGATGCAGTTCCAGTGCCACGTAATGCAACACTTCGGGGCGGCGTGGATCGTCCCGCCAGGCCTGCCAGGTGGCAAGGAAGTTGCTGCCCAGGCCGAAGCCTGTTTCCAGCACCACGAATTGCCGCCGATCGCGCCAGCGCGCCTGTTCGCCCAGCAGGCCGCAGCCGCGCAGGAAGACTTCGCGCGCCTGACCGGCGGCCCCGGCCCGGCTGGCGTAGACGTCGCCGTAGCGCGCGCTGTAGGGTTCGCCGTTCGCGCCGTGCTGCAAGGCCTCGGCGCGTACCGCCCCGGGCTCGCTCATCGAGTCGAGGCCGCGCGCAGGTAGCGGCGGGTCTCGGTGAGCACCAGGTCCAGGGGACGGTCGTGGGCTTGCGCGACCAGGCCCTCGACCCGGCAGGCGTCGTAGGCCAGCCCGACGGTCCGCACCCGCGGGCGATGCTCCAGGTAGCGGTCGTAGTAGCCGCCTCCGTAGCCCAGGCGCAGGCCATCCTCGGCGAAACCGACGCAGGGCACCAGCAGCAGGTCGGGCTCGACTTCGGTGCCGCAGTCGGCTGGCTGCTCGATGCCATAGGGGCCCTCGCGCAGGGCCTGCCCAGGGGACCAGGCGCAAAAACGCATGCCGCGAACGGCAGGCTGCACCACGGGAAGCGCGATGCGCCAGGGCCACGCCAGCGCCGTGCCCACCCGCGTCAGCACCTTCAGCGCGTCGTATTCGCCCCGGCTCGCGCAGTATGCTCCGATGCAGCGGGCTTGCAAGGCGCGCAATTCACTTTCCAGGGCGGCGTCGAGCGCGGCGTCCCGTTGCGCGCGCTGCGGCAAGTCCTCGCGCTTACGTCGAAGCGCCTCGCGCAGTTGTGCACGCGAGCTGCCCGTGGCAGCATGCGCAAAGGATGTTGCAAAGACCATGCTCAAGCTAAGCTTGGGGTTTATGAAGTTCGTCGAACGGGTTGCGCATATTGTGCTCGCAACGATCAGGGGGAGCGGGTCGGCAGGGCCCCGCCCCGGGCCGCGCGGGCTGGGGCGCGCCCTGGCCATGGCTGCGCTGATGTGGGGGCTGCAAGGCGCCTGGCACGGCCAGGCCCAGGCGGCTGCGGCGCCGTCCAGGGCCGCGGTGGCGGCCTCGTCGGCCTCCGGCACGGCGCACCCGGCCTCGGGCGCTTCCAGCCTCGACACGACGGCCTCGCAGCCGGTGCCTCTGGCGCCTCCGCCCGCACCGGTGCTGGACCCGGGCGCGGCTACGCTCGCCCGTCAGGCCTGGCTGGGTTTCGAGCGCGGCGATCCGGCGCCTGCGACCCAGGCGCTGCCGGCGCTGCGGGGTACCCTGCTGGAGCCCTGGGTCGCCTACTGGGCGCTCGAGCCGCGCCTGGCCAGCGCGACCCAGGACGACATCGATGTGTTCGCCCGGACCTGGCCGCGCAGTCTGCCGCTGCAGCGCCTGCGTTCGCAGTGGCTGTTCGAGCTGGCGCGGCGCAAGGACTGGGCGGGCTATCTGGGCGCCTATGCCGCCTATGACGGGGACAACCCGCAGCTGCAGTGCCTGCAGGCCCAGGCCCGGTTCCAGACCGGCGGGGTCGATACCGCGGCGCAGGTGCTGGCGCTGTGGGCGCGGGAGCCTTCGGGCGGGACGGGCTGCAACAGCGCGGCCAAGGCCTTGCTGGGGGCCGGGCTCATCGACCAGGATGCGCTGTGGCTCCGGCTGCGCGGATTCTTCGCCCAGGGGCAGGCGCGCGCGTCCCTGCAGTTCGTCCCCGCGTTGCCGGCGCCGGAGGGCCAGGCGCTGCGCCGGGCCGTGGACGATCCGCTGGGCATCGTGCTCGACACGGCGCGCACCGGCATTCCCGCCGACAGCGTGCAGCGCAGGGTCCTGGTGCTCGCGTTGTTCAACATGGCGCATCAGGATCCGCAGCAGACCATGCGCCTGCTCGAAGGCGGGCTGCGGGGGCTTCGTGCCGACCTGCGCGCCAGCATTGCCTGGCGTGCCGCGCGCTCGGCCTCGGTGCAGCTGCTTCCGGGGGCCGCGGAGCTGTTCGCCCAGGCCCAGCGCATCGATCCCGCCTGGCAAGCCGACCCCGACAGCTGGAAATGGTGCCTGCGCGCCGCGCTTCGCGAGTCGCGCTGGAGCCTGGTGAAAAAAGCCACCGCGGCCTTGCTGCGCGACGGCCAGGCCGGCGATGCGGCCGAGGCCACGTACTGGCGCGCGGTCGCGCTGAGCGCCACCGGCCAGGGCAAGCAGGCGCGTGCATTGTGGCGTGGCATGGCCCAGCCCTGGAACTATTACGGGCAACTGGCCACCGAGGCGCTTCGACGCCCGGTGAGCCTGCCCACCCAGGCGCCGCCCCCGGTGGACATGCGCCTGGTGTACCAGGAGGCCTCGCGCGATGCCGTGCGCCAGGCCCTGTTGTTGTACAGGGTGGACGCCTACGCGCCGGCCGCCTGGCAATGGCACGCCGCGCTGGACGGCGCCGATGACGCGCAATTGCATGCCGCGGCGCAACTGGCCTGCGACCAGCGGGCCTGGCTGCTGTGCATTTCGGCCAGCGAACGCATGCAGGGCAGCGTGGACTGGACCCAACGCTATGTCATGCCCTTTCGCCAGCAGGTGGCGCGGGCTTCGCGCAGCACCGGCGTGAGCGAGGCCTTCCTGTACGGCATCATGCGCCAGGAATCCCGCTTCGCCTCGGGCATCCGCTCCTGGGCCGGCGCCAACGGGCTGATGCAACTCATGCCCTCCACGGCGCGCTGGGTGGCACGCAAGATCGGACTGGGCGGATTCCAGGCCGCGCAGGTGACCGAGGTCGGCACCAACGTCACCCTGGGCTCGGCCTACCTGGGCATGCTGCTGCAGCGATTCGACGGTTCGCAGGCCATGGCCGCCGCCGGCTACAACGCCGGGCCGGGGCGCCCGGCGCGCTGGCGCGGCATGCCCCTGCCCGAGGAGGATGGGCTGGCCGGTGCGGTGTTCACCGAAAGCATTCCCGTGGAACAGACAAGGGACTACGTCAAGCGGGTGCAGGCCAATGCGACCGTCTATTCCGCGCTGCTCGGAGGCGAATCCCAATCCCTAGAATCGCGTCTGGCCCTGGCTGCGCCGGCGCGCATGTCCGGCGCGCAGCCGATGCCCTGATGTGATGCCCCGGGCCAGCGTCCCCGACGACGGCCCGGCCCTTCAGCAACGAGTACCAGGTATGCAAGACATCGTCGTATTCGGTGGTTCCGGATTCATCGGCACACAAGTGGTGGCGCGCCTGAGCGCGGCCGGTTGCCGCGTGCTGGTGCCCACGCGCCGGCGCGAGCGCGCCAAGCACCTGCTGCCGCTGCCCACGGTCGACCTGGTGCAGATCGACACTTTCGACAGCGCGACCCTGCGGCGCCTGGTGCAGGGGCGCGATGCCGTGGTCAACCTCGTGGGCATCCTGCACGGGCGCCGCGGCCGTCCCTACGGAGCCGACTTCGCGCGGGCGCACGTGCGACTGCCGCAAAAGCTCGCGCAGGCCTGCGCCGAGACCGGCGTGCGCCGTTTCGTGCACCTCAGCGCGCTGGGCGCCGACAGCCATGGCCCTTCGATGTACCTGCGCTCCAAGGGCGATGGCGAGGCCGCCGTGCGCGCCGAGGAGGCGGGCCTGCGCTGGACCATCCTGCGCCCCTCGGTGGTGTTCGGCGAGGAGGACGATTTCCTCAACCTGTTCGCCCGGCTGCAGCGCCGCCTTCCCATCGTGCTGCTGGGCGGAGCCTCGCAGCGCTTCGCTCCGGTGTATGTCGGCGATGTCGCGCAGGCCGTGGTCAGCGCGCTCATCGGGCCGCAGGCCCCCGCCACGGTGGGTCGCATCTACGAGCTCGGCGGGCCGCAGGTGTGCACCCTGCGTGAACTGGTGCGCAAGGCCGGCGTGTGGGCCGGCGTGAACCAGGGGCGCGGCAGGCCCGTGGTGGGGCTGCCGCATGCGCTGGCGGCGCCGCTGGCGGCGCTGCTCGAGCTGGCTCCCGGCGGTCCGCTGATGAGCCGCGACAACCTGGACTCGATGCGCGTGCCCAGCGTGCCGCAGGGTAAGCTTCCCGGTTTCGCGCCCGAGCTGGGCGTGGCGCATCCGTCCAGCGCCGAGGCGCTGGCCCCCGGCTGGCTGCGCCACCTGGGGCCGCAGGCCGAATACGACGCCCTGCGCAGCCACGCCGGGCGCTGAGGCCGGCGCCGGCATCGGCACCGGTACCCATTCCGATCCGCCCTGGCGCCCCGCGCGGGCGCCGGGCCCGTTTTTTTCGTTTTCCGGAAGTCTCGAACATGCTCAATGCCGCCCAGGAACGCGCCGTGGCCCATCTCGGCGGTCCCTGCCTGGTGATCGCCGGCGCTGGCAGCGGCAAGACGCGGGTGATCACCCACAAGATCGCGCGCCTGCTGCGCGCCGGCTACGCGCCCTCGGAAATCGCGGCCATCACCTTCACCAACAAGGCCGCGGCGGAGATGCGCGAGCGCGCGCGCGACCTGCTCGACGACGCCAAGGCCGCCAAGCAGCTGGTGATTTCCACCTTCCATGCGCTGGGGGTTCGCATCCTGCGCGAGGATGGCGAGGCCCTGGGCCTGAAGTCCCAGTTCTCCATCCTGGACAGCGACGACGTGGCCTCGCTGCTGCGCGAGGCCGGCGGCACCACCGAGATCAAGCAGGCGCGGGCCTGGGCCTGGCGCATCAGCCAGTGGAAAGGCGCCCTGCTGGATCCCCGCCAGGCGGCGGCGCAGGCGCGCGACCCGGAGGACGTGCAGGCGGCGAAGGTCTGGGAGCGCTACAACGAGGCGCTCAACGCCTACCAGGCGGTGGACTTCGACGACCTCATGGTGCTGCCGCTGCGCCTGCTGCGCGAGCAC
>DAIDHU010000277.1 GCA_027451915.1 Thiomonas sp.
CCGATCACCGGGCCGATGATCAGCGACAGCGTGGTCGCGAACACCGAGATGCCCAGCACGATCAGCGAGACCGTGAACATGCGCGCGTGCAGGCTGCGCGGCACGATGTCCCCATAGCCCACGGTGGACATGGTCTCCACCGTGTAATACAGCGCCGTGCCCAGGTTGCGGATGGGCGGCGCGTAGCCCGCGCCGAACCACAGGCTGCCCAGCACGCCGTACAGCAGCAGGCTGCCGATGCTCAGCAGCGCGAACAGCGAGCCGGCGGCGATGCTGCTGCGGTTGAAGCGGCGCGCCCACAGCAGCAGCACCGCCAGCTGCAGCAGACATATCACGAACAGGGGCCCGGTGCGATGCGCGGACACCAGCGCGTCCCCGGCACCCAGCAGGCTCAGCAGCAGCGTGATCACCCAGGCCAGCCGCGCGCGCGCGAGCAGCCCCAGGCTCATGAGCACCAGTCCCAGGCCCAGCAGCACGCGCGGCAGCACCAGCATGTCGGCCAGGCCCAGCGCCGCCTGCGGGTGGTTGAGCACGCGCAGCGAGCTGGCGACATGCGCGAACTGCGGACGCATGAGCATGGCGCCGGCGGCCGCCGCCAGCAACGCCGCCAGGGCCTGCGGGCCGGCCGAGTTCCAGGCCCGACGCAGGACCCCGATGCGCGACTCGACCAGTCCCGGCAGCGCGCGCAGGCGCTGCGCCGGTCCCTGGGGGTCGCGCTGGCTCATCGCGGGGGCTCCGATGGACGATCCGCGGGCAGCAGCTTGCCGGGATTGAACAGCCCCTGGGGATCCAGCGCGGCCTTGATGGCGCGCATGAGTTCCAGCGCCACCGGGCTCTTGTAGCGCGCCAGCTCGGGGGTCTTGAGCTGCCCCACGCCATGCTCGGCGGAAAAGCTGCCGCCGCAGGCCGCCGCGGCGTCGTGCACGATGCGATTGCAAAGCTCCTGATGCCGCGCCAGGAAACCCGCACCATCCGCGCCCAGGGGGGCCTGCACGTTGTAGTGCAGGTTGCCGTCGCCCAGGTGTCCGAACACGATCAGGCGCGCGCCGGGCAGTGCCTGCAGCACCAGCTCGGCGGTGCCCTCGACGAAGGCGGCCATGCGCGAGATGGGCACCGAGATGTCGTGCTTGATGTTCAGTCCCTCCTGCGCCTGGGCCAGGGGAATGTGCTCGCGCAGCGCCCACATCGCGTCGGCCTGCGCCAGCGACTGGGCCACCACCGCGTCGCGCACCAGGCCGCGCTCCAGGGCATCGCCCAGCACTTGCTCCAGGCGCTGCTGCGCGTGCTCCTCGCTCTCGCCGTCGGACAGCTCCAGCAGCACGCACCAAGGCGCCTCCAGCTCGAAGGGACGCGACAGTTGCGCGAAATGCTGGGCCACCAGGCGCAGGCTGTGGGCGCTCATCAGCTCGAAGCCGGTGAGTCCCGCGTCCAGCTCGGCGCGGGCCAGCTCGAACAGGCGCACCGCGTCGCCCGCGTGCGCGACCTGCGCCAGCGCCGTGCGCTGGGCACGCGCACGCGCGAACAGTTGCAGGCTGGCCGCGGTGATCAGGCCCAGGGTGCCTTCCGCTCCGATGAACAGGTCGCGCAGGTCGTAGCCCGTGTTGTCCTTGCGCAGGCTGGACAGGCCGTGCCAGACCTCGCCGCGCGCCGTCACCACTTCCAGGCCCAGGCACAGCGAGCGGGCGTTGCCGTAGCGCAGCACCGCGGTGCCCCCGGCATTGGTGGACAACACCCCGCCGATGGTGGCGCTGCCCTCGGCCGCCAGGCTGAGGGGAAACAACATGCCCTGCTGTTCGGCTGCATCCTGCACCGCCTGCAGGATGCAGCCGGCCTCGGCCACCATCACGCCGTCGGCCGGGGAAATGTCGCGAATGCGGTTCAGGCGCCGCAGCGACAGCAGCAACTGATCCCCGCTGCCGTCGGGCGTCGCGCCGCCGACCAGGCCGGTGTTGCCCCCCTGGGGCACCAGGGCGATGCCGTGGGCGGAGCACAACTGCACGACCTGCGCCACCTGCGCGGTGTCACCCGGAGAGGCCAGCGCCAGTGCGCGGCCCTGGTAGCGCCCGCGCCAGTCCCGGGTCCAGGCGGCGATGTCCTCGGCCCTTTGCTGCACGTGGCCCGGCCCCAGCAGCGCCTGCAGCGCGTCCAGAAAACGCTCGGTGCCGCGCGGCGGGATCATGCCCCGTCTCCCAGGCGCCGCGCCACGTCGGCCAGGCGGCGCCCGAGTGCCTGCGCGAGCTGCGCCTCGTCCTCGGTGGTCGGCATGGACGCGTCGGCGCCGGCGTGGTGGCTGGCGCCGTAGGGGCTGCCTCCGCTGCGCGTGGCGCCCAGCCGGGCCTCGGTATAGGGCAACCCCACCAGCAGCATGCCGTGGTGCAGCAATGGCAGCATCATCGACAGCAGGGTGGATTCCTGGCCGCCGTGCAGGCTGCCGGTGGAGGTGAAGACGGCGGCCGGCTTGCCCGCCAGCGCCCCCGACAGCCACAGCGCCGCCGTCTGGTCCCAGAAATACTTCATCGGCGCGGCCATGTTGCCGAAACGCGTGGGCGAGCCCAGCGCCAGGCCCGCGCATTCCTGCAGATCGGCCAGCTCGACATAGGGCGGCCCGTCGGAGGGAACCGGCGGATCGGGGGTCTCGACGCGCGAGCTCACGCGCGGCACCGTGCGCACGCGGGGCAGCATGCCGGGCACTTCGGCCACTCCGCGCGCAATGGCTTCGGCCAGTTCGCGGGTGCCGCCGTGTACGCTGTAGTAGAGGATCAGAATCTCTTGCATGTCCCAATCCTATGCGCGACTGGACCGCCCGACCCGAAATGCTGCGCCTGCTGCGCATGCTGCGCGCGCTGCGCGAGCGCTTCGAGCAGTGCCGCCTGGCGCAGACGGCGGGCAGCCTGACCTTCACCACCCTGATCTCCCTGGTCCCGCTGCTGGCGGTGGGCCTGTCGCTGTTCACCGCCTTTCCGGCCTTTCGCCACATGGAGCAGCACCTGCAGCAGCGCCTGGCCAGCACCATGCTGCCGCCGCGCATCGCCGACACCGTGCTGGGCTATCTCAACGCCTTCGCGGCGCGCGCCGCCGGGCTCGGCGCGGCCGGAGTGGCCGGGCTTGCGCTGAGCGCGACCTCGCTGATGCTCACGGTGGACCGCGCGCTCAACGGCATCTGGTTCACCGCGCGGCCCCGCCCCCTGGGCCAGCGCGTGCTGCTGTACTGGGCCGCGCTCACGCTGGGGCCGCTGGCCATGGGCTCCACGCTGGCCGTGTCCTGGGCCGCGCTGGCCTCCCGGCATGGCCTGCTGCACCATATGCCGGGGACGGCAGGCGCCTTCCTGACCGCGCTGTCCTGGCTGCTGGTCGCGCTGGCGCTGGGCGCGCTGTACCGGTTTTCGCCCAATGCCGACGTGCGCTGGCCCGACGCCCTGGGAGGAGCCGCGCTGGCCGCCGTGGGCTTCGGCCTGGCCGGGCGCGTGTTCACCTGGTACGTGGGCAGCGCGGCCAGCTTCACCGCGGTGTACGGTACCTTCGCGGCCCTGCCCATGTTCCTGCTGTGGATCTACTGCAGCTGGATGGTCGTGCTGCTCGGAGCGATGGTCGCCGCGCACCTGCCCTTGCTGCGCCTGCATGCGCAGCCCCACGCCGCCGCCCCCGGCACGGATTTC
>DAIDHU010000278.1 GCA_027451915.1 Thiomonas sp.
TGGTCGTAGGTGCACTGCATGATCTGTTCCCACAGCGCACGCGCGCGCACCGAGCGGTACACCCACTGGCCGTCGTCGCGCTGGCGCGCGCCGTTGGCGATCTGCTCGTCGCCCGGACGCGCGCGGTGCACCAGGTCCACCTCGGCGTCGTCGCGCACGGCCCGCATGAAGTCGTCGCCCACGCCGACCGAGAGATTGAAGTTGCGAAAGGCGCCGCCGTCCTTGGCGTGGATGAAGGCCTCGATGTCGGGGTGGTCGATGCGCAGCACGCCCATCTGCGCACCGCGCCGGGCCCCGGCCGACTCCACGGTCTGGCAGGAGGCGTCGAACACCCGCATGAAGGACAGCGGGCCGCTGGCGCGGCTGCGCGTGGCGCCGACCAGGGCGCCGGCGGGGCGAATGCGGCTGAAGTCGTAGCCCACGCCCCCGCCGCGGCGCATGGTCTCGGCCGCCTCGGCCAGCGCCCGGTAGATACCGGGCTTGCCGTCCTCGGGTTCCGACACCGAGTCGCCCACCGGTTGCACGAAACAGTTGATCAGCGTGGCCTGGATGCCGCTGCCGGCGGCCGACATGATGCGCCCGGCCGGCACGAAGCCGCGCTGCATGGCGTCCAGGAAACGCGCCTGGGCGGCGGCGGGGTCGGGTTCCACGGCGGCCAGCGCGCGCGCGACGCGCCGCTGGATATCCTCGGGATTGCGCTCGCCGTCCTTGGCGTATTTCTCCGCCAGAACGTCGAGGCTGATGTCTTGGGCCTGCATGGGGGCTCCTGGGTTGCGGGAACGACCACTCCCTGGGGGCCTGGGCGGGGCCTCCCATGCCCCTTTATAGCTCGGCTTGCGGGTCCTCGGGGTTGACCGGAGGCAAATCCAGAAGGCTGCGCGCCTGTTCCACGGGCAGCGCCTCCACGGCCTTGAGCTGACGCCCCATGGCGCGGGTGCGGGTCTCGGCCGCCCCCAGGGTGTTGCCGGCCTCGTCCAGATTCTTGCGCACCCTGGCCAGGGCCTCGCCGAACTTGCCGAATTCGGTCTTCACCGCCCCCAGCACCTTCCACACCTCGGTGGAACGCTGCTGCAGCGCCAGGGTGCGAAACCCCATCTGCAGGCTGTTCAGCAGGGCCAGCAGGGTGGTCGGCCCGGCCAGCATCACGCGCTGCTCGCGCTGCAGCGCCTCCACCAGCCCCGGGCGGCGCAGGGCCTCGGCGTACAGGCCTTCGGTGGGCAGGAACAGGATGGCGAAATCCGTGGTGTGCGGCGCCGCCACGTACTTGGCGCGAATGGACCGGGCCTCCTCGCGCAGGCGCAGCTCCAGCGCCTTGGCGGCCGCCTCGGCCCCAGCCTTGTCGGCGGCCTCCTGCGCCTGCAGCAGGCGCTCGTAATCCTCGCGCGGGAACTTGGCGTCGATGGGCAGCCACAGCGGGCCCTCGCCGTCGCCGGGCAGGCGGATGGCGTACTCCACGCGCGCGCCGCTGCCGGGCACGGTCTCCACGTTCGCTCCGTACTGCGCGGGGGTGAAGACCTGCTCGAGCAGCCCCGCGAGCTGGATCTCGCCGTACATGCCACGGGATTTGACGTTGGAGAACACGCGCTGCAGGTCGCCCACGCCCTGGGCCAGCTTGCGCATCTCGCCCAGGCCGCTGTGCACCTGCTCCAGGCGCTCGGCCACCTGGCGGAAGCTCTCGCCCAGGCGCTGCTCCAGCGTGGCATGCAGCTTCTCGTCCACGGTCTGGCGCATCTGCTCGAGCTTGTTCTCGTTGTCGGACCGCAGTTCGCGCAGACGCTGCTCCACGCTGGCGCGCAACTCGGCCTGGCGCTGCTCGGAGCTTGCGCGCAGGGCCTCGAAACGCTCGCCCAATTGCTGCTGCAAGGCCTGCAGGGCCTGGGCATTGCCCTGGTTGAGCACCCCGACCTGCTGCACCAGGGTATCGGCGAGGCCCTTTTGCAGATGCTGCAGCTGTTGCACCACGGCGCCGAGCCGCTCGTTGGCGTTGCGCGCGGCCTCGGCCTGCTGGGTCAGCAGGGTCTGCTGGAACCGTGCGAACTGCTCGCCCTGCTCGCTGCGCAGGCTCTGCCCGCTGCCCTGCACCGCGGCGCGCAATTCACGCTCCAGGCGGTCCAAGGCCGGCACGATACCCTGCTCCTGCTCCCGCCGCGACTCGGCCAGGCGCCGCAACTGCGCAATCTGCCCCAGCAGCAGGGCGCCGCCCGCCAGCAGCAGCACAGCCAGCAGCGCCAGCAGGGCAGGCAGCAGTGTCACCGCGTCGCGCCCCAAGTTCAGGCCCCCGGGGCCGGCACGGGGGTGAGCGGCGCCTTGCCGCCGAGCACGGCCAGCAGGTTGTCCACCGCCAGGCGCACCATGGCGCGCCGCGTGGGCAGCGAGGCGCTGGCGATATGCGGGGTGATCAGCAGGCGTGGTGCCTCCAGCAGCACGGGGTTGGGGGTGGGCTCGCCCTCGAACACGTCGAGCCCGGCGGCGCCCAGGTGTCCGGAATGCAGCGCCGCGGCCAGGGCCGGCTCGTCCACCAGCCCGCCGCGTCCGATGTTGACCAGCGTGGAGCCCGGGCGCATGCGCGCCAGCTCGGCGGCGCCGATCAGGTGCCGCGACTCGGGGCTGTAGGGCAGCGCCAGCAGCACGTGATCGCTTTGCCCCAGCAGCTCGTCCAGGCTGCGGTACTCGGCGCCGCTCTCGCGCTCCAGCGCGGGGTCGAGGCGGCGGCGGTTGTGGTACAGGATGCGCGCGCCAAAGCCCAGCGCCGCGCGGCGCGCCACCGCGCGCCCGATGCGCCCCATGCCGACGATGCCCAGGGTGCTGCCGTGCACGTCGGCGCCGGCGAACAGGTCGGCGCTCCAGCGCTTCCAGCGCCCCTCGCGCAGGTAGCGCTCGGCCACGCCCATCTGGCGCACGGCGCCCAGCAGCAGGGCCATGCCGAAATCGGCGGTGGTTTCATCCAGCACGTCCGGCGCATGCGTGACCACCACGCCGCGCGCCGCGCAGGCGGGCACGTCGACGTGGTCATAGCCCACGGTCATGGTGGCCACCACGCGCAGCCCCGGGCAGGCGTCGAGCAGCGCGGCGTCGATACGCTCGCTGCCGGTGATCAGCGCACCCTGCTTGTCCTGCAGCCAGGCGCGAAGTTCCGCGGGAGTGGCGCTGCGGTCGCTGTCGTTGTACTGCACCTCGCAGGCCTCGCGCAGGGGTTGCAGCGCTTCGTCGAACAGCTTGCGTGCCACCAGCACGCGGGGGCGTCGGCTCGGGTCGGTCGTCATGATCAGGCAGTGGGGGCTGGAATCTGGAACACCTCGCGCAGGTAGGCGAGGTAGGCCGGATCGTCGCACATGTTCTTGCCCGGGTCGTCGCTGATCTTGGCCACCGGCTGGCCGTTGCAGCGAACCATCTTGATCACCATCTGCGGCGCCTC
>DAIDHU010000279.1 GCA_027451915.1 Thiomonas sp.
CCTTGATGATGGGAATGCCCCCGGCCACCGCCGCCTCGAAGGCCACCATCACGCCATGCTGTTGCGCCGCCGCGAAAATCTCGTTGCCATGCAGGGCCAGCAGCGCCTTGTTCGCGGTGACCACGTGCTTGCCGGCGCGAATGGCCGCCAGCACCAGCTCGCGCGCCGGCTCGATGCCGCCCATCAGCTCGGCCACGATGTCCACGTCCTCGCGCGTGGCCAGGCCCATGAAATCGTCGGTCAGGGGCAGCGTGTCGCCGACGGCGCGGCGCGCCTTCTCGGCGTTGCGCGCGGCGACGGCCACCACCTCGATGCCGCGCCCGGCGCGGCGGCAGAGTTCGTCCTGGTTGCGTTGCAGCACCCGCACCACGCCCGAGGCGACGGTGCCGGCGCCGAGCAGTGCGATTCGCATGGCTTTCATGGGCAGAGCTTCCAGTGAAGACCGCGGCCTTCGCCCGTGCGCAGCCGCGCCGCGGGCAGGCGAAGGCGCCGGCCGATGGGGTTCGGAGATTCAGGCAGCGCTCACCTGCTGGCGGCGCATGCGATCGAGAAAGCGGGCGATGCGCCCGATGGCATCGCCCAGGTCGTCCGCGTTGGGCAGGAACACCAGCCGGAAGTGATCCGGCCGCGGCCAGTTGAAGCCGCTGCCCTGCACGATCAGCACGCGCTCCTGGGCCAGCAGATCGAAGGCGAACTGCTGGTCGTCGACGATGGGGTAGAACTTGGGGTCCAGGCGGGGAAACATGTACAGCGCGGCCTTGGGCTTGACCACGCTGACCCCCGGGATCTGGCTCAGCAGTTCGTAGGCCAGGTCGCGCTGGCGGGTCAGGCGCCCGCCCGGGGCCACCAGGTCCTTGATGCTCTGGTAGCCGCCCAGCGCGGTCTGGATGGCCAGCTGCCCCGGCGTGTTGGCGCACAGGCGCATGGAGGCCAGCATGCCCAGGCCCTCGATGTAGTCGCGCGCGTGGCGCTTGTCCCCCGACACCACCATCCAGCCGGCGCGGTAGCCGCAGGAACGGTAGTTCTTGGAAAGGCCATTGAAGGTGATGAACAACACGTCGTCGGCCAGCGAGGCGATGCTGGTGTGCACATTGCCGTCGTACAGGGTCTTGTCGTAGATCTCGTCGGCGAACACGATCAACTGGTGTCGGCGCGCGATTTCCACCAGTTCCAGCAGGAACTCGCGGGGATAGAGGGCCCCCGTGGGGTTGTTCGGGTTGATGACCACCAGCGCCTTGGTGTTGGGCGTGATCTTGCGCCGGATGTCGTCCAGGTCGGGCAGCCAGTCGCTCTGCTCGTCGCACATGTAGTGCACGGGGCGCCCGCCCGACAGCGACACCGCGGCGGTGTAGAGCGGGTAGTCGGGCGCAGGCAGCAGCACCTCGTCGCCGTTGTTGAGCAGCGCGTTCATGCTCATGGCGATCAATTCCGAGGCGCCGTTGCCGATGTACACGTCATCGATCTCCACGCCGGAGATGCCTTTTTCCTGGGTGTAGTGCTGCACCGCCTTGCGCGGCGCGAACAGGCCCTTGGAGTCCGTGTAGCCGGCCGCTCCGGCCAGGTTGCGGATCATGTCCTGCACGATCTCGTCCGGCGGGTCGAAGCCGAACACCGCCAGGTTGCCGATGTTGAGCTTGATGATGCGCTGCCCGTCCTCTTCCATCTGCCGCGCCTTGTCGAGCACCGGTCCGCGGATGTCGTAGCACACGTCCGCCAGCTTGTCCGACTTGCGAAATTCCCGGGTCGCCATGAACTCTTCCTGCCTTGCCGCGGCCGCAGCCGCGCCTTTCGATGGGGGGTGAACCCTATAATGTACCCGCAGGCGCACCGCGTGCGCCGCGCCGGCTCGGCCGGTTCCCGGCCCCGGCGAACTCCCGTCCCACCGCGCGATGAAATTCCAGGCAGAAGACAACCAGGCCGCCTACACGGTGAGCGCCCACGGTCCCGGTTTCGTGGAAATCAACCGGGTACGTTTCGAGACCGGCGTGTGCGTGGCCAGCGATGCCGCGCCGGAGCCCTGGGGCGAACAGGGCTTCGCCGCCCTGACCGAACAGGACTTCGCGCGCCTGGCCGAGCGAGCGCCCGAGCTGGTGATCGTGGGCACCGGCGCCACGCAGCGCTTCGCCCCGCCGGCACTGCTGCGCGCGCTGATCCAGCGCGGCATCGGCTTCGAGGTCATGAACACCGCGGCGGCCTGCCGCACCTACAACATCCTGGTGGGCGAAGGCCGGCGCGCGCTGGCCGCGCTGGTGGTCGAGGCCCCCGGGCAGGCATGAGTCCGCAGCGAGATCCGGGTGATTTGTAACGCGATTCGGTAAAATGGCGGTCGTGACTCGACGCGAGGCCATGCGGCCCGGCGTCGCCGCATCGGGCGGCGCCGAGGTGCAAGCCGCGGGCCCCGGCCGACGCTAACAGGAGACTTCATGGCTTTGGTTCTGAACAAAGTGGTACCCGATTTCGAGGCGATCGCAACCAGCGAAATCAAATTCAACCCGAAGAACTACCTGGGCAAGAAGCTGATCCTGTACTTCTACCCCAAGGACATGACCCCCGGTTGCACCACCGAGGCCCAGCAGTTCCGGGATCTGTACGCGGAATTCGAAAGCGCCGGAGCGATGATCTTCGGAGTTTCCCGCGACAACCTCGCGTCGCACGACAAGTTCCGCACCCAGCTCGAACTGCCTTTCGACCTGATCGCCGACACCGAGGAAAAGCTCTGCCACATGTTCGGCGTGGTCAAGAACAAGATCATGTATGGCAAGAAGGTCAAGGGCATCGAGCGCAGCACCTTCCTGGTCGATGCCGAAGGCGTGTTGCGCCAGGAATGGCGCGGCGTGAAGGTCGCCGGCCACGTGCAGGAAGTGCTCGAGGCCGTGCGCAAGCTCTGAGCCGCCCTTGCCCCGCACCGTTCTCCGCCCCGCCCGCCAGGCCCCGGCCTGCGCGGGTGTTCGCGCTAGCGTCGGGCACGCCGCGCCGGCACCGCCCCGCGTCGAACGCGAACGTCCCATCTAGCCACGCACCCAGCCGCCGCCATGCCCCTGCCCAAGCCCCCCACCAAACTCGGTTCCCTGCTCCAGGCGCCAGCGGCAGGCGCCCCGGAAGCGCTGGCGGCCGAAGCTGAGCTCGAAACCGCCGGCGCCGCCGAGCAGCCGGTGCGCGCGGCCAAGGCGGCCGTGGCGAGCGCCCGCGGCCGAGGCGCCGCACCGCAACGCCAGGAAGCCCGCGCCACGGCCGCGAGCCGCGCTCGCTCGCAGGCGCCCTCCACCCCGGGCCAGAGCCCGAACCCGGGTCCCAGGCAGGCCAGCCTGCTCGCGCCCTCGCGATCGGCCAAGGCGCAGCCCGCGGCCACGGGGCCGCAGGCCCTGCCAGCGGCCGCCGCGGCCAGCTCCCCCGCCGCCTCCCCTGCCTCCCCCGCCGCCTCCCGGACCGTACTCCCGGCCGTCTCCCCCACGCCCTCGGCTGTGGCCGCCGCGGCCGCGTCCCCGCCCGCCTCCCGCGCGGACGCCGCCTCCCGCGCCGGCGCGCCCTCCACCCGGCGCGGCGCCCGCGCCCAGGCCCCGGCCGAACCCGGCAAGCTGTTCGTGCTGGACACCAACGTGCTGATGCACGATCCCACCTCGCTGTTCCGCTTCGAGGAACACGACGTCTACCTGCCCATGGTCACGCTCGAGGAACTCGACGGCCACAAGAAGGGCATGTCCGAGGTCGCGCGCAACGCCCGCCAGGCCAGCCGCGAGCTCGACGCCCTGGTGGCCGGCGTCGAGGCCGGCATCGAGCAGGGCATACGCCTGGACCACAGCGGCCATCGCGAGGCCCGCGGGAGGCTGTTCTTCCAGACCCGCGCCCACGAGGCGCGCCTGCCCGAGGCCCTGCCCCAGGGCAAGGCCGACAACCAGATCCTGGGCGTGCTGCAGGCGCTCACCCAGGCCTTCCCGGAACGCTCGGTGGTGCTGGTGTCCAAGGACATCAACATGCGGGTCAAGGCCCGCGCGCTGGGCCTGAACGCCGAGGACTACACCAACGACAAGACCCTCGACGACGCCGACCTGCTCTACACGGGCGTGATGGCCCTGCCCGAGGATTTCTGGGACAAGCAGGCCAAGTCGCTGGAGAGCTGGCAGCAGGGCGGCCAGCCCTTTTACCGCCTGCAGGGCCCGCTGGTGGCCGCGATGCTGGTCAACCAGGCCGTGTATTGGGAGGCCCCCAACGCCACGCCGCTGTACGCCCGGGTCCGGGAAATCCGCGCCTCCACCGCCGTGCTGCAGGTGGTGCGCGACTACACCCACCCGAAGAACAGCATCTGGGGCGTGTGCGCGCGCAACCGGGAACAGAATTTCGCCCTCAACCTCCTGCTCGACCCGGAGGTGGACTTCGTCACCCTGAGCGGCCAGGCCGGCACCGGCAAGACCCTGCTGGCGCTGGCCGCGGGCCTGCAGCAGGTGCTGGAGGAGCGGCGTTACAACGAGATCATCATCACCCGGGTCACGGTCCCCGTGGGCGAGGACATCGGCTACCTGCCGGGTACCGAGGAGGAGAAGATGTCGCCCTGGATGGGCGCCCTCGACGACAACCTCGAGGTGCTCAACCAGTCCGGCAGCGGCAACCACGGCGGCGAGTGGGGCCGCGCGGCCACGCAGGAGCTGATCCGCTCGAAGGTCAAGATCAAGAGCATGAACTTCATGCGCGGGCGCACCTTCCTCAACAAGTACGTGATCATCGACGAGGCGCAGAACCTCACCCCGAAGCAGATGAAGACCCTGATCACCCGTGCCGGCCCCGGCACCAAGATCATCTGCATGGGCAACCTGGCGCAGATCGACACGCCCTACCTCACCGAAGGCAGCTCCGGCCTGGCCTACGCCGTGGACCGCTTCAAGGGCTGGAAGCACTCCGGGCACATCACCCTCGCCCGCGGCGAGCGCAGCCGCCTGGCCGATTACGCGACAGAGATCCTTTAGCAGGCGAACAGTTGCGCGATCTGCTGCGCGGCCTCCAAGCTGCGGCGCAGGGCGTCCACGAGGAGAAACTCACCGACCCGCTCGAAGGCGCAGATCGACACGCCCGACCTCAACGAAGGCAGCTCCGGCCTGGCCTACGCCCTGGACCGACTGCGCCCCTGCCTCCCTCCCTCGCTCCCGCACGAGCGGGGGCTGGGGCGCGCGGGCGGGCGGCGACGGGGTGGTCGGCCCTGTCGGGCCGACTGCGCTTGCGCTGCTCGGGAGGCAGGCGTGCGGCAGAACTCGCTACGCGCTGTCGCGCTGCGCTCAGACAGCTGCCGCGAGACTGCGCCCCTGCCTCCCT
>DAIDHU010000280.1 GCA_027451915.1 Thiomonas sp.
GTAATGGCCGGCCTGGCGCTGGCCGGAGCGCCGCGCCGCGGCGCGCCGGCCGTGGTGCTGGTGTCCGGCGGCCTGGACTCGGCCACGGTGCTGGCGCTGGCCCGCGAGGCCGGTTATGCCTGCCACGCCCTGTCGCTGGACTATGGGCAGCGCCATCGCGCCGAACTCGACGCCGCGCGCCGCGTCGCCCAGGCGCTGGGCGCCGTGCGCCACGAGATCGTGCAGGTCGACTTCGGCCGCTTCGGCGGCTCCTCCCTGACCGACACCGGGATGCAGGTGCCCACCGACGCGAGCTCCGTGGGCATTCCCAGCACCTACGTGCCCGCGCGCAACACCGTCATGCTGTCGCTGGCCCTTTCCTGGGCCGAGGCACTGGGAGGGCACGATCTGTTCTACGGCGCCAACGCCGTCGACTACTCCGGCTACCCCGACTGCCGCCCCGCCTATGTGCAAGCCTTCGAGCGCCTGGCCAACCTGGCCACGCGCGCCGGGGTGGAGGGACAGATCCTGCGCGTGCACGCGCCGATCATCGAGCTTCGCAAGGCGGAGATCATCCGCGAGGGCCTGCGCCTGGGCGTGGACTTCTCGCTCACCGTCAGCTGCTACCAGGCCGACGAGCAGGGACGCGCGTGCGGGCGCTGCGACTCCTGCCGCATCCGCGCCGCCGGTTTCGAAGCCGCCGGCGTGGCCGATCCCACCCGCTACCGCCCCGCCTGAGCCCGGCGCGCCGGCGTGCGCGCACCGCCCTCTTGCGCACCCCCCGGCATCGCGTGGGACAATCCCCATCCACCTGCATTGCAGCCGCACCCGCCAGGCCCCATGCCGCCGCGGACGGCCCCGCGCATCGCCCATGCCCACGGACCCCTCGACTTCCATGAGCAGCCTGAACCACCTGGTGCTGACCAGCACCTTCGTGCTCAGTCTGCTGTTCGGCGCGGTCATGCACCGCACCCAGTTCTGCGCCATGGGTTCGGTGGCCGATATCGTCAACTTCGGCGACTGGACGCGCATGCGCATGTGGGTGCTGGCCATCGCCACCGCCCTGCTGGGCACGACCTGGCTGGCCGCCACCGGGCAGATCGATCTGTCCGCCAGCATCTACACCGTGCCCAGCCTGAGCTGGCTGTCGGCGCTGGTCGGCGGCGTGGTGTTCGGCGTCGGCATGGTGCTGGCCTCGGGCTGCGGCAGCAAGACCCTGGTGCGCCTGGGAAGCGGCAGCCTCAAGGCCCTGGTGGTGTTCATCATGCTGGACGTGGGGGCCTACGCCACGCTGCGCGGCATCACCGCGCTGCCGCGCGTGTACCTGCTGGACCGCGTGGCCGTGCAACTCGCCGGCACGCAGGACCTGCCCTCGCTGCTGGCCCGTCACAGCGCCTGGCCCGCGCGCGACTGGCTGCTGCTGCTGGGCAACGCCGGCGGCCTGGCGCTGGCCGCCTGGGCGCTGGCCCGGCGCGAAGGCCGCGACATGCGCCTGCTGCTGGGCGGCCTGGGCATCGGCGCGCTGGTGGTGGCGCTGTGGTGGGTTTCGGCCCACCTGGGCTTCGTGGCCGAGAACCCCGACACCCTGCAAGCCACCTACGTGGGCAGCGCGGGCAACCATGCCGAATCCTTCACCTTCGTGTCGCCGCTCGCGGCCACGCTGAACTGGCTGCTGCTGTACAGCGACAGCAGCAACGTGCTGACCATCGGCATCGTCTCCGTGTTCGGCGTGATCCTGGGCTCCGCGCTGCACGCGCTGGCCACGCGGCGCTTCCGCTGGGAGGGCCTGGCGGGCCTGGAAGACACGGCCAACCACATCGTCGGCGGACTGTTCATGGGCATCGGCGGGGTCACCGCCATGGGCTGCACCGTGGGCCAGGGCATCACCGGAGTTTCCACGCTGTCGCCCACCAGCTGGCTGGCGCTGGGATCCATCGTCGCCGGCGGCGTGCTCGGCGTGAAATACCAGGCCTGGCGCCTGGAACGGCAGGCCTGAGCGTGCAGGGCCCCGACGCGCCCGATCCGCAGCGCCGCTTCGGCGGCATCGCCCGCCTGTACGGCGAGGCCGCGCTGGAGCGACTGCGCGGCGCGCACATGGTGGTGGTGGGCGTAGGCGGCGTAGGCTCCTGGGCCGCCGAGGCGCTGGCGCGCAGCGGCGTGGGCGAACTCACGCTGATCGACCTCGACCACGTGGCCGAATCCAATATCAACCGCCAGGCACAGGCGCTGGGCTCCACGTTGGGCGAGGCGAAGGTGCGCGCGCTGAGCCGGCGCCTGCTGGACATCAACCCCGACTGCCTGGTGCACGAGGTGGAGGAATTCCTCAGCGCCGAGAACCTCGCGGACCTGCTGCCGGCGCGGGTCGACGTGCTGCTGGACTGCTGCGACCAGGTGCGCGCCAAGGCCGCGCTGGCGGCGCATGCCATGCGCGCCGCCACGCCCCTGATCGTCTCCGGCGCCGCGGGCGGCAAGCGCCTGGCCCAGCATGTGCGCGTGATGGACCTGGCCGACGTGCGCGGCGACCCGCTGCTGGCCAAGCTGCGCTACCGCATGCGCCGCGAGCATTCCGCGGCCCGCCAGGGCCTGATCGGCCTGCCCTGCGTGTGCTCCGACGAGCCGCGTGCCGCGCTGCTGCAGCAGGCCTGCGCGGCGCCCGACGACCCCGGCGCGGGCCTGAACTGTGCCGGCTACGGCTCCAGCGTCATGGTCACCGCCAGTTTCGGCATGGCCGCCGCGGGCTTCGCGGTGGAATCCGTGGTGCTGCGGCGCGATCGCGACAAACCCGGGCGCGCGCCAGCTACTTCCGGCAGGCAGGACGCACTTTGTTATGATTGAAGGTTTAGGTCTGGGTCGTTAGCTCAGTCGGTAGAGCAGCGGACTTTTAATCCGTTGGTCGCGTGTTCGAGTCACGCACGACCCACCAGCAAAATCAAGGGCTTAGGCGCTTTTCGGTCTAGGCCCTTTGGCTTTTCCGCATCCTCGCGTCGTCCATGTAGGCACTGTGTAGGTTTTCGCGGGGAATGCTGGCGTCGGGTCGTGCCCATGAAAAAACCCGGCACGATGGCCGGGCGCTGGCTTCGGAGCAGTCCGTCGATGTGGACGGGCAGCGGCTTGCTCGGGTCGCGGCGCAACAGTTGAATGATGTTGATGTGCTGGCCGGGGCATTCGGGGTCGGGTACGTAGTGCGGCATGTCTGCGCCCCTTCATGCGCTCGCCCTCGATTCGGGGTGCCAAGCAGGCGGGCGAAGGTTCCCGCTTTTCCCGCCGTCGCGGTAGCCTGGCGCGAAAGGGTCACGCCTCAATGCGCACCACGGCGCGCGCTCCCACGGCCTGCGCAAAGCGCTGCACCGTGCGCAGGGATGGCGGGCGTTTGCCGCTCTCCAGCCGAGCAATCACGCTCTGCGTGGTGCCCATGCGCTGCGCCACCTCGGCCTGCGACAAGCCAGCGCGGGCGCGGGCGGCTATCAATTCGCGAGCAATGGTGAATTCATCGGCTAGCGCGTCATAGGCGGCGCGCACGTCCGGCGCAGCCAGCATGTCGGACTTGATGCGGGCAAGGGATTTCACTTCACGGCCTCCAGGCGCTTGCGTGCAGCCTCCATTGCTGCACGCGGGGTTGTTTGCGACTTCTTCACGAACACATGCAGCACCAGCAGCGTGCGACCCTGCATCGCGGCGTACACGGCTCGTGCGATGCCGTCGCGCCCCTGCATGCGCATTTCCCACAGCTTGCCCTCCAGCGGGCGCACATGGGGCATGCCGACTTGCTGCGGCCCGAAGGTTTCCAGCATCTCGGCAATGCGCAGGAATCGGGCCTGCATGTCTGCCGGCAAGGCCCGCAATTCCGGTTCCGCTGCGGGGTGAACCTGCACGGTCCATGCCGTCATTCTATCGCCTTTTTGCTATTGACCACGACCCGCAGGTGCGATTCGTCCTCGGCTGGCGCCTTGAACTCGATGCCGGCCTGCTCCAGCATCCATGCCTCGATGCGCTCATGGTGCGCGGCGTCATCCAGGAACCTTGCGGAATGACTGAACGGTAGGACCTCTTATCCGTTGGTCGCGTGTTCGAGTCACGCACGACCCACCAGCAAAATCAAGGGCTTAGGCGCTTTTCGGTCTAGGCCCTTTGGCTTTTTTGGCGTCCGCGCACATGGGGACGATGCGCGAGCAGCGCAAATCGGCGCCGACGCGGCATCGCCGGCGGTGTTGGATCGTCACTCGCGTATCGAAAATTCCAGCGGCGACTGCACGTCACGCCTTCAGGTTCTTCCCGTCGGCGTCGAAGGCATGCACGCGCTCGGCGAGCACGCGCAATCCCACGCGCTGTCCCCGCTGCGGAGTCTCCCCGGAGTCGTCGCCTCGGGACTGGACGATCCAGACCTCATCCACGCCTTCCAGGCGCAGGTGCACCATGGAAAGACCGCCGAGGCGTTCGACGAATTCGACCACGGCCTGCACGGCACCCGGCTCCTGCACCAGCATCAGGTGCTCGGCGCGCACGCCCAGGCGCCGCGCCGCGTCCAGGGTCTCGCCGCCGAGTTCCTGCCACAGCCTGAGGTGGGCCGGCGAGGCGCCGGGCGCGGGGCGATCCAGCATGTTCATCCGGGGCGTGCCCAGGAAGCCGGCGACGAACTCGGTGCGGGGACGTTCGTACAGTTCCATGGGCTCGCCCACCTGCTCGATGCGGCCGTCGCGGAACACTGCGATGCGCTGCCCCAGGGTCATGGCCTCGACCTGGTCGTGGGTGACGTAGATCATGGTCGCGCCCAGCTCCCGGTGCAGCCGCGCCAGCTCCACGCGCATGCTCACGCGCAGCTCGGCGTCCAGGTTGGATAGCGGTTCGTCGAACAGGAACACCTTCGGGTGGCGCACGATGGCGCGCCCGATGGCCACGCGCTGGCGCTCGCCCCCGGACAACTGGCGCGGATAGCGCTCGAGCTGGTGGTCGATGCGCAAGGTGCGCGCCACGCGCTCGACCACCTCGCGGCGCTGCGCGCGGCCGACCCCGGCCATGCGCAGGTTGAACCCCATGTTGTCCGCAATGGTCATGTGGGGGTACAGCGCATAGCTCTGGAACACCATGGCGGCGCCGCGCTCGGCGGCACGCATGTCGTTGGCGCGCTCGCCGCCGATGCGCAGCTCGCCGGCGGTGATCGATTCCAGTCCCGCGATCATGCGCAGGGTGGTGGTCTTGCCGCAGCCCGACGGGCCCACGAACACCATGAACTCCCCGCTGCGCACCTCGAGGTCGATGGCGTCGATCACCACGCGCTCGCCAAAGGCCTTGCGCAGTTGAACCAGCTGGACGGCACTCATCGCATCACCCCCTGTTCGGCGGCCGTGTGGGCGGCCATGCCTGTTTCCCACGGCAAACGGGCGTGGGACGCGAAACGCTTGGGCTGGCGGGCCTCGGTGTACAGCCCCCAGTGCTTCTCGGGCTCGAGCGGATCGTCCGAACCCTTCCAGGCCTCGTCGAAGGCCTCGAAAACGAAACATGGCACTCCGGCGCCGTGGGACCATTCCAGCAGGGCCCGCACATAATGCAGTTGCGCGTCCTCGCCGGCGCGCTGCGCGTCGAATCCGCGGCCGTTGGCCCGGGTCGGCCAGCCCGCCTCGGTGATCACCACCTGCGCATGCGCGAAACGCCGCGCCACCGCGTCCAGGTTGGCGCGGGTGCAGTCCATGGCCTCCCCGAGGGGCTTGTGCTCCCATACCGGATAGCTGTGGATGGACACGAAATCGACCTCGGGGCCGACCACGTCGCCCAGTTCGCCGAGCCAGGGAACGTAGTTGTCGCACACGGTCAGCGGCAGATCGACCCGCGCACGCACCTGGCGCAGCAAATCGCGCACCCGGGCGGGGGCCACCAGGTGGTCGGTCCACTCCACGCAGGCCTCATTGCCCACGGCCGCGGCCACCACGATGTCGGGGAAGCGCTCGATCAGATCCGTCAGGCGCTGCACCTCGGCGTTGTTGGCATCGCGGTTGGCCGCCAGGCTTCGAGGATCGTGGCGGCCGCCCCAGGGGCAAGCCGGATTGTCGAGTTCGGCCTCCAGGTAGGCCCCGAGCAGCACGCGCAGGTCCAGGCGCAGGCGACGAATGCACTCGAGGGTGCGCCAGGCATGCGGACCGCAGTCGTAAAGGCGCAGCATGCGCCAGCCCTGGTTGCGCA
>DAIDHU010000281.1 GCA_027451915.1 Thiomonas sp.
CCGCGCCTGCAGGGCCAGCGGCATGTCGCCGATCTCGTCGAGGAACAGCGTGCCCGTGTCGGCTTCGCGGATCAGACCGGGCCGGCCCTGCCGGTGCGCGCCGGTGAAGGCGCCGGCCTCGTAGCCGAACAGCTCGGATTCGATCAGGGCCTCGGGCAGCGCCGCGCAGTTCACGGCCACGAAGGGCCCCGCGGCACGTGCGCAGGCGGCGTGCAGACGGCGCGCGAACACTTCCTTGCCGGCGCCGGATTCGCCCTGCACCAGCACCGGGATGCCCGCGGCCAGCACGCGCAGCGCGCGCTCCAGGCGCAGGCGCTGTCCCTCGTCGTCCACCAGCAGCCGGGCGCGCCCTCGCGCGGGCGCCTGCGCGCGCTCACTGGCCGCGCGCGTGGGCTCCGGTGCCGGCGCCCAGGCGCGCGAGGCGGCCGGTACCCAGGCGGCGACCCATTGCGCATGGCGCCCGGGCTGCAGCAAATGCGCCTGCAAGCGCAGACAGGACGGGGCGCGCGCCCTGGGGGGCAGGGCGGTGAACAAGTCCGTGGCGCGTCGCGCCATGACCTGCTCGAAACCCAAGCCCAGTACCCGCAGCGCGGCACGGTTGGCGCCCACCACCAGCTCGTCGCGCAGCCACAGCAGCGCCTCGCGGTGGCTGCCCAGCAGCGCGGGGTCATGCGCGAAGCGCAGCAGCTCGGTATCCGCGGGCCGCGCGTCCAGCGCCAGCCGGTGCTCGATGATCTGCCCGGCCACGCGCACCAGCGATGCGGTCTGCTCGTGGATGCAGCGCAGGTCGCCGGAGACGTCGAGCACGCCGAGCAGGCGTGCGTCGGGGCCCAGCAAGGGTACGGCCGTGCAGGCCAGCGCGGCGTTCTGTTCCAGGTAATGCTGTGGGCCCACGACGGTGATCGCATGGCCCTCGGTGAGGGCCGTGCCGATGGCGTTGGTGCCCCGGCTGCGTTCCGACCAGTCGATGCCCGGCATCAGCGCCACGCGCTGGGCCTTGCTCATGAAGGCGTCCGAGCCCGCGGCGTCCAGGATCATGCCGTCGGGGTCGGCCAGCAGCACGATGGCCCGTGTCGGAGCCAGGGCTTCCGCCAGCGCCTCCAGCTCGGCCAGGGCGTGGCTGCGCAATCGCCCCTGGGCCTCGCGTCGCGAACCCAGCGCCTCGCCGGGCAGCGGCTGCGTGCAAGGCGACGCGCCCGCGGGCATGGGCGCGCAGCGACGCCACGAACGCAGGATGGACGCGGGCAGCAGCGCCGCGGGGTCGCCGCCTTCGTCGAAAAAGCGTCGCCGCGCGAGTTGCAGCTGTTGCGCGCCGGGCAGCGACTGCGCGGCCCTTGCGCTGCCTCGGGCGTGGGGTTCGAGCATGGCTTGTCTCCTGGCCTGCGTCCTGCGGTGCCGGCGCTGGCTCCGGCGGGCAGTGTCGCACCGGGTGGGAGCCCTGTCGACTGTCGCGGCCTGCGACAGTGCGCGGCGCGGCCCGCCCCTGATCCAGATCAAAAACCCTACAGATCTTCTGGTCATTACAGATGGTTCTAACGCGAACTAATATGTGCCCAGTCCCGCCTCCTGCCCATGGTTCCAGGCGCCAGTGCCTGCCAGCGATGTCCAAGGTCCGCCCCCATCTGCCCCTGCTGCGCGAACTCGTTCGGGCCTATCAGGCCTTCGAGCGCTATTCGGGCGCGCACGTCGCGCAACTGGGCCTGACGCCGGCCCAGTTCGACGTGCTGGCCACGCTGGGCAACACGCCGGGCATGAATCCCAAGACCCTGGGCGCCAGGACCCTCATCACCAAGGGCACGCTGACCGGCGTGGTGGACCGTATGCTGGCGAAGGGTCTGGTGCGCCGCGATCCGGACCCGCAGGACGGCCGCGGCCAGATCGTGTGCCTGACCGAGCGCGGTCAGGCTGTCTTCGAACAGGTGTTTCCGGCCCACGGCGAGCATGTGGGCCGGGTTTTCCAGCGCATCCCCGAGCTCGACCTCGCCCGCGCCGAGGCCTTGCTGCACGCCATCCGGCGGGCCTTCGAGCAGGCGCAAGCCGAGCAAGCCGGCCCTGGCGGCCCCCACGAGGAATCCTGATCATGATCCATTCCCCCCGGCGCTACACCGGTGTCGCCATCCTGCTGCACTGGCTGATCGCCCTGTTGATCTTCGGGATGTTTCCGCTCGGGCTGTACATGCATGGTCTGCCACTGTCGGTGCGCAAGCTGGAGCTGTATTCGTGGCACAAGTGGTTCGGCATCACCGTGCTGCTGCTGGTGCTGCTGCGTATCGTCTGGCGCCTGGGCCACCGGCCGCCGCCGCTGCCGGATTCCGTGCCCCGCTGGCAGGCGCGCGCGGCCGAGGCCCTGCACGGCCTGCTGTATCTGCTGATCCTGTGCATACCCCTTTCCGGCTGGGCCTTGAGCTCGGCCTCGGGCATCCAGGTCGTGTGGTGGGGCGTGCTGCCGCTGCCCAACCTTCTGGCGCCCGACCACGCGCTGGCCCGGGACCTGGCCTGGTGGCATGCCTGGTTGAACTACACGCTGGCCGCCCTGGTCGTCGCCCACGTGGGCGCCGCGCTGAAGCACCAGTTCATCGACCGCGACGGCGTGCTTGTGCGCATGCTGCCGGGCTTTTCCAAGGAGTGAATCCATGTCCGACCTTGCATGCCGGCGCCTTGCGCGCCCCCTCCTGCTGGCTCTGGGCGCCTTCGCGCTGGCCGCGACGGCGCAGGCCGGCCCCGTGACGTATGCGCAGGTGCAGCCCGGCGCGCAGGTGGTTTTCCAGGCCAGTCAGATGGGCGTGACCATGAAGGGGCATTTCGGCACCGTGCATGCGCAGGTGCATTTCACCCCGCAGGATCTGCAGGCCAGCAGCGTGCAGGTGTCCGTGGATGCCGCCAGCGTCGACGCCGGCAGCTCCCAGACCAACGAGCTGCTGCGCGGTCCCGACTGGCTCGATGCCAAGGCCGACCCGCAGGCCCGCTTCGTGTCCACCCGCTGGAGCGCGGCCGGCCCGGGCCGCTACTGGGTCGACGGCAACTTCACCGTGCGCGGCGCCACGCATGCGCTGCGTGTGCTGGTGAGCACCCATGCGCAGGGCAAGGCCCTGGCCATGGACGCGGATTTCGAGCTCCAGCGCACCAGCTGGGGCCTGGGCGGCGGCAGCTGGGCCGATACCAGCGTGGTGGCGGCGGACATCCCGGTGCAGGTGCACCTGGTGGTCGCCCCCTGATTTCCCTTCGAGCACAACCAGGAAGCCTTGCATGAAAACACTTTCCCGACTGAGCCTCGCGCTGGGTGCCGGCGCGCTTTCGCTGGCCGCGCTGGCCGGCCCTTGCTTCGCGGCCGACGCGCCGGCGCCGGTGCAGCCCTACAAGGTGCAGCACGCCAACCCGGCCGGCAGCTACACCATCGACCCCGACCACTCCAGCGTGCAGTTTTCCATCGGCCATGCCGGTATCTCGCTGGTGGACGGCGCCTTCACCAAGGTCAGCGGCGGTTTCAGCTTCGATCCGCGCAACCCGAAGGCGGACAAGGCCGACGTCACCGTGCAGGTGGACAGCCTGACCACCTACCTGCCGGCGCGTGACAAGATGCTCACCGGGAGCGCCTTTCTCGACGCCGCGCAATACCCGACCATGCGCTTCGTCGGTACCCGCTACGTGCCGCACGGCCCGCGCGGCGGCGTGTTGCACGGAGAGCTGACCCTGCATGGCGTGACCCGTCCGGTGAGCTTTCGCGTGCGCCTCATCGGCGCCGGCGACGTGCCCTCGCTGCCCAAGCCCTGGGGTGGCTACCTCAGCGGCTTCGTCGCCGACGGCGTGATCGACCGCACCCAGTTCGGCATCGATACCTACTCGGCCGGCATCGGCCACAAGGTCCACGTGCGCGTGGCCCTGGAATCCGTGCGCAACCCCTCCTGAGGAGCCTGTCCCATGAAACTGTACTTCTCCCCCGGTGCCTGCTCGCTGTCGCCCCACATCGTGCTGCGTGAACTCGGCCTGCCGGCCGAAGTCGTGAAGGTGGATCTGGGCGCCAAGACCTTTGACGGCGGCAAGGATTTCCGCGCGGTCAACCCCAAGGGCTACGTGCCGGTGCTGCAACTCGACGACGGCACGGTGCTCACCGAAGGCCCGGCCATCGTGCAGTACCTGGCCGACCAGAAGCCGGCTTCCGGGCTCGCGCCGGCCAACGGCACCATCGAGCGCTACCGCCTGCAGGAGTGGCTGAATTTCATCTCCACCGAATTGCACAAGCAATACAGCCCGCTGTTCAGCCCGCAGATCCCCGAGGAGGTCAAGGAGCTGCAGCGCCAGCGCCTGTACGGCCGCTTCGACTACCTGGCGCAGGTCCTGACCGGGCAGGACTTCCTGATGGGTGCGCAGTTCACGGTGGCCGACGCCTACCTGTTCACGGTGCTGGGCTGGGCCGCCTACGTGGGCCTGGACCTGTCGCGCTGGCCCGTGCTGCAGGCCTACATCGAGCGCGTGTCGCAGCGCCCGGCGGTGGCCGCCACGCTGGCGGCCGAGCGCGAGGCCAAGAAGGCCTGAGCGCGGGGCGGGAGTCGACGCCATGGCTTCGGCGCGGGGCGCGCGATCCCGGCGAGCCGTGCTCGCGCTGTCGCCGCACGGGATGCCTCGCGGCCACGGGCTGCGAGCCCCCGTGCCGCCAAGGTACTGGCCGGCGGGCATGCACTGTGGCATGCTGAGCATGGATGCCTGGACCCTGCACTGAGATGCCCGAAGCTTCGACCCCCGCCTCCTCGATCGCCGTGCCACCCGTCTCGCTGGTCATCGCCCGCCCCGCCGCCCAGGCGCAGCAGCTGGTGCTGCTGTTCCACGGCTTCGGCGCCGACGAGCAGGACATGGAGCCCCTGGGCCGCAGCCTGGCGGCCGAGTTCCCGCAGGCCTGCGTGGTCAGCGTGCGCTCGCCCGGCGTGTGCGCGGGCGGGCGCGGCTACCAGTGGTTCGACGTGCGGGGCGTCACGCAATCCAACCGCGTCGAGAGGGTGGCGCAGGCCATGCCGGCCTTCCTGGGCGTCATTCGACACTGGCAGCGCGAAACCGCCACCACGGTGGCGCAGACGGCGCTGGTCGGCTTTTCCCAGGGGGGCATCATGGCGCTGGAATCCACCCGCGACCGCGAGGCGCCGGCCGGGCGCGTGGCCGCCATCGGCGCGCGCTTCGCGCTGCTGCCCACGCGCGCCAGCGCCGGCACCACACTGCACCTGCTGCATGGCAAGCGCGACCCCGTCATGCCCTACGCGCTGACCGTCGAGGCCGCCGAGCACCTGGTGCGCCTGGGCGCCGACGTCACCGCCGACGTGCTGCCCTTCGTCGGCCACGAGGCCGGCCCCGAGGTCGCCCGCTGCCTGCTGCAGCGCCTGCGCACCTACGTGCCCCTGCGGGTCTGGCGCGAGGCCATGGCCGCCGATCCGGGCACGCCCGGCGAGGGCTGCAGCTTTCACTGAATCCGGCGCAGCGCCTCAGTCGGCGTCGCCACGCGGCGCCCACGGCGCCGGCTGCTTGGCGAGGAAGGCGGCGAAGCCCTTGCGGGCCTCCTCGGTGCCGCGCACGCGGCTGATGGTGCGCGCGGTGAGTTCGACCACCTCGTCGGTCACCGGGCCGACCTCCAGCGCGGCGAACAATTGCTTGATTTCGCGCTGCGCCTGGGGGCCGCCCTGCAGCAGCTCGTCCACGGTGCGCTGCACCGCGGCGTCCAGCGCATCGGGCGCCACCACCTCGTGCACCAGGCCGATGGCCAGCGCCTCGGCGGCGCCTATGCGCCGCATGCTCAGGGCCAGGCGCCTGGCCTGGCGCCGGCCGACGGCATTGACCACGTAGGGCCCGATGACCGAGGGCAGGATGCCGAAGCGCGCCTCGCTGACCGCGAAACTGGCCTGCTCGGAGGCGATGGCGATGTCGCACACGCAGGCCAGGCCGAAACCTCCGCCCAGCGCAGCGCCCTGGATGCGCGCGATCGTGGGCTTGGGGCAGGTGTCGATGCGCCGCAGCATCGCCGCGAAGCGGCGCGCGTCGGCCAGGTTCCACTGCTCGTCGGCCTCGCTGGCGCGCTGCATCCACGTCAGGTCGGCCCCGGCGCTGAAATGCCTTCCCTCGCCGGACAGCACGACCACGCGCACCTCGGGGTCGCTGGCCGCCTGGGCGAAGGCTGCGTCGAGCTGGCCGATCATGGCCTCGTCGAAGGCGTTGAACACCTGCGGGCGCGACATGCGCAATTCGGCGACGCCGCCGGCGCGGCGAAGAACGGAAAGGGTCTCGGGCATCGAAGGACTCCGTGGGGAAGGTGGGGCGGCGCCGCGAGGCCTCAGGCCAGGTGCAGCGCCTCGCGCGCCAGC
>DAIDHU010000282.1 GCA_027451915.1 Thiomonas sp.
GGCTCGCAGCGCGGGACCGCCCAGGCTCACCATGACGCAGGCCTCGGCGGCCCGCGGGCCGCTGCCCGGCTGTCGCGCGCGCGTGGTGGTGGACATGGTCAGCGCAAGCCCCAGAGTTGCAGGGCCAGGCCCGGGAACTCCACCGCCAGGTGGATGCCGATGCCACCGCTGGCAAGCAGCTGCTGCCACAGGGCACCCTCGGCCTCGAGCTGGAAGTGGACCTGCTCGGAGCGGTAGGGAATCTGGCGTGGCACCCTGCTCAGCGAACGCAGCGCGATACCGGGCAGGTGAAGGCGTACGAGCTCGGGAAGACGCTCGACCGGCCCGACCTTGGCCTGGGTCGCGAACTGCTGTCGCAGGGCGTCGCTTTCGATGTCGGCGGCGACCGCGATCACCAGTGCGCTGAAGTCGCGCAGCTCGGAGGGGTCGATGGTCGCCACGCGCATGCCGTGGGACTCCTCGCGCAGCGCGATGGGCTCGGCGCCGCGGCGCACGGTACGGTGCAACAGGTCGCGCAAGTCGGCCAGCAGTGGCACGAAACCGGCACCCGGATCGGCGTGGACATAGGCGGGCAGCTCGATGGGGCGCCGGGTGTCCCCACGCAGGTAGGTGGAGAGCTCCGCGTCCAGACTCGCAAGCAGTGCGTACACCCGCTCCGGCGCGGCGCGGCCCAGGCCGATCATGTGGCCCAGGCGGCTGTCATGGGCGTTGAGCAACTGCAGCAGCAGAAAATCGGCCACATCCGGCGATTGCATGCGCGATTCCCCGGTCAGACGCTGTGCCACCGTGCTTGCGCGCTGCACGATCTGCGCGTGCACATCGGCCAGCCAGCGCACCAGCACCTCGCTGGCCTCGATGGCGGTGCAGGGGGGTAGTCGCTGCGGGTCGAGCTCGGCGCTGCCATCGGGGCGGAGCGCGGCGATGCGGGCTACGGCCAGGGCCATCCAGCCCTCGGGCAAGTCAGGCGCCGGTACCAGGCGCGGCAACTGCCCGAGCAGCTGCACGCTGCGCGCGCCGTGGCCCAGGGGCTGGACATCCTGCAGCTCGGCGTCGAACACCTCGTGGCGGGCGGCGCCCGGGGGCTGATCCGCGAAACACACGTCCTGCGACTGCGCGACACTGGGCGGCAAGGCCAGCAGGATGTCCCGGCCGACGTGGGCGGCTTCGATGCGCAAGGCCGCGGGCGCCCTGCCCAGGGCGGGGATGTCGAAGGCCAGACCGTCAGGCCAGACCCCGCGCGCATGGCTCAGCTGCAGGCGCCCCGAGGCCAGCGCGCCGGTCTCGATGCGCAGGGCCTGGAAGCCCCAGAACAAGGCCCCCAGGGGCTCGCAACGCCTGTGCGCCTGCTGCTCCAGGTAGCGCTCCTGCTGCTGAAACATCTGCGGCGACAGGAACAGGCCTTCGCTCCAGCTCACCTTGTTGTACCAGACCATGCCTGCTTCCCGCTTGGACCTTCCGAACTCGTGGCCGGGTTCAGGGCTGCTCAGCGATCGACCACGATCTCGACCGCCCGCGCGCCCAGGCGCACCTCGGCGCGGAATACGGGCGTGGGCAGCACGGCATCGAACCAGTGCGCGCGCGGCTGCGGCACCTCCCGGCTGGCGCGCCAGACGGCCCGCGGCAGATCCCGGTAGGCGGCCGTCACGCCCAGCACGGCTATGCCGGCGGCCGCCTTGCGCTGCAGCCTGCGGCGCTCGCCGGGACGCAGCACCCATTCCTCGACCTGGAGGAAGCTGGCACCCAGAGCCGCCTTGTCGTCCGAGGCCAGGCTGAAGTAGTCCACGGTATCGAAGGGGTCACGGGCCGCGAGCTCGTAGACGCGCACGAGAATGGGCGCGGGCTGGCCCTGCTCGTTGGGGTTTACCGCGGCCGAGGCCACGAGCCGCAGATCGAGCATGAGCGCGCCGGGGGTGGAGCCGCCGGCCGCGCCGGCGCCGGCTGCCGCGCAGCCGCCGAGCATCGTCGCCCCGGCCAGGCCCAGGCCGGTGCACAGGCAGCGCCTGCGCTGGCGCAGCATCGCGGCGGCTTGAGCCGCCTTGCAGTCGGGCAGCGGGTGCATCATGCCTCCTGGTTTCGCTTGAGGTCATAGCCGGCGGTGATCGTTCCTCCGGGGCCTCCCTGCTGGTTCTGCACCTGGTATTCCTGCGTGACTTTCGCGAAGGACAGACTCACCTCCTCCCTGCCCTGATCGGCTTCGCCGCGCTGCAGCCGCGGCTGCACGCGGGTGACCAGCACGTCCTCCAGGGTCAGCTTGAGATAGTCCAGTGGCTGGCCGCCGGCCTTGCGCACGGTCAGAACGGCCTTGGCGATGTGCTAGCCGCTCAGGCACATGCGCATCAGGTTGGGGCTGGCACGGTCCAGGTGATGGCTGAATTCGAGGTCCCCTACCTGGGCCTTGCCCGCGCCTCCGCCGCTTCCGCTGTGCATGGCGCCGCTTTGCGCCATGCTCCAATGCCACTCGAGGACTTCGATCTCGTCCTTGTGCGCGGCGTCCTGGCTCTCGCCGTCGACTCCGTCCAGTTTCAGAAACATGTCCTGTGCCATGAGGTTTCCTTTGCGTGAGGGGCGAGCGCCCGCGGACCGAGCGACTCGCCGGACTGGGGGAAGGGAAAGGCCCTGCGCCTTCGGGCGCTAGGGGTTGGCGGGCAGCGAAGGCAGGCGTGCGACCAGACGCAGGCTCACCGTGAGGCCCTCCAGCTGGAAATGCGGACGCAGGAAGAACTTGGCGTTGTAGTAGCCGGGATTGCCCTCCACGTCCTCGACCACCACCTCCGCGGCCGCCAGCGGCCGCCGGGCCTTCGTGGCCTGCGAGGAATTGGCGGGATCGGCGTCGACGTACTGCATCAGCCAGTCGTTGAGCCAGCGCTGCATGGGCTCGCGCTCCTTGAAGGAGCCGATCTTGTCGCGCACGATCGCCTTGAGGTAATGGGCGAAGCGTGTGCTCGCGAACAGATAGGGCAGACGCGCGGACAACCTGGCATTGGCCGTTGCGTCGGGATCGGCGTAGACCTGCGGTCGCTGCAGCGACTGGGCCCCGATGAAAGTGGCATGGTCGGTGCCCTTGCGGTGCACCAGGGGGATGAAGCCCGCGCGCGCGAGCTCGGCCTCGCGCCGGTCGGAGATGGCGATCTCGGTGGGGCACTTCATGTCGAAGCCGCCATCGTCGGTGGGA
>DAIDHU010000283.1 GCA_027451915.1 Thiomonas sp.
GGGTCCCCAGCACGGTGCGCGTGCGCAGGGTGATGTGCTCGCCACGCAGCTCCTGCGCGTCGCGACCGAGGCGCCTGGCCAGCGCCGGCAGCGCCGGCTCGCCATCCAGCGAGAGCAGTTCCCGACCCGTGCTTCCCGTCACGCGCAAGGTCTGCATGGAGGGCTGGAAGCCGTGGCTCATGGCGATGCCGAAGCTCAGTTCGGTCTCGAACACCGCCACCAGGAGGCCGTCGGCATGCACGCGGGAACCGTGGAACACGGCATTGCCCTGCATGCGCCAGTCGTCGGCGCTGGCGCCGGCGATCACCGGAATGGCGCCCAGGGTGCGCTGCTTGAAGGCCTCGACGATCTCGTAGCCGGGGGAGGGGTGTCGCTGGGTGTTCCCCGGCACCAGCAACATGGCGAAGAGTTGCGAGCCGCGCTCGGCTCGCGCGCGCACCTGATCGTCGTCCGGCGCGAGCGCGGCGCGCAGCGCCGGGGCCTGCAGCGCCTGATCCAGGGCGGCGCGCCAGTCCGCGCTGGCGCCGTCGCCCACGCCCACGCTGCAGCGCAGATGGGGGGAGGCCCAGGCCGTGACGACCACGCTGCCGCGCAGGATCCTTCCGTCGAGTTCCCCGCAAGTGCTGGCGCCGATCAGCGGCTGGTCCCCGAATTGCCCGCGCACCTCGGCCAGCACGCCTTCGAGATCATGCTGCGCCGAGGCATGCACGAGCACCACCGAGACCGCATGGGATCGCAACTGCTCGCGGCAGGCGCGGGCCGCTGCGGCGCCCGCCGCAGCGCCGCTCGCGCTGGCCACCGCGACCTCGATCAATGCCACCCCCGACGGGTCTTCGACCATGGCTTGCCGACGATGCTTGGCCAGTGGATGCCGGGCAGCGTAGCGCGAATCCGGGCCGGCGTGCAGCCTGGCGAGCGCCCGTGGTTTCCCGGGTTGCTCAGCGCTCGCCGCGGATCCGGCTGCCCCAGAAGGCGGCGCCCACGATCATCAGCGTGGCCGCGATGATGGAGGCGTCGGGCCGCTGGTGGTGCACCGCCATGAGCAGGGCGGTCGACAGCAGGGGCGTGAGAAAGGCCAGCAGGCCGATGCGCCTGGGGTCTCCGCGCTTGAGCGCGGCATCCCACAGAAAGAAGGCGCCCCCCAGCGGGCCCAGGCCGAGCAGGGCCAGCAGCCCCCACTGCGTCGTGGACAGGCTGGCGCGGGGTTCGAGCACGGCGTGGCACAGCAGCGCCAGCAGTCCGGCGATCGCCGCGAAACCCCCGACCGCCGCGGTGGGGAAGCGCGGCAACCGGCGGGTCATCAGGGAATAGGAGGCCCAGGTCAGGGCGGCGCCGAGGGCGAACAGGTAGCCCCAGCGAAAGCCCCCGGCCAGCATGGAGCCCCCGCCCGCGCGCCCGAGGATGGCGGTGGCGGCCCCGGCGAAGCCCAGCAGGGCCGCCGCGACATGGCCGGCGCGCACGCGCATGCCGGGCAGGAACAGCGGGGCCATCACCACCATGCCCAGGGGCCACAGGTAGTTCACCAGGTTGGCCTGCACCGGCGGGGCCAGGCGCAGGCCCATGAACAGCAGGAAGTGGTAGCCGAACAGGCCCCCAGCGCCCACCGCCAGCGTGGGCCCGGGCACGCGCCAGCGGCGCGGGTCGAAGCCCGAGAGCGGCAGCGCGATCAGGCTGCCGGTCAGCAGCCCCGCGCCGGTGAGCAGGAAGGGCGGCACCCGGGCCAGGGCCACGCCCAGCGTGGCCAGGGAGCTCCACAGCACGATGGCCGCGAGGGCTAGCAGATCGGAGGTCATGCCTGCTAGCGTAGCGCTCCCGACCCCGGCGTTCGCGCGAGGGCCCTGGGTCCCGGCGAGCCTAAAGACCCTATGGACTGACTGGGTATGCAGCGGGGATCGGATGATTTTGTCCAACATGGAGTCGAATTGTCCTAGACAAAAAGGAAACGCCATGCGCATGCACCTACCCCTCGCGACTGCGCTCAGAGCCTGCTCGCTGCTGGCCGGCCTGGCCGTCGCGGTTCCGGCCGTGGCGGCGACCTGCCCGTCGCTGCTGGACAAGACCTTCCGCTCGCTCGACAGCGGCAAGAGCGAGAACCTGTGCCGCTACGCCGGCAAGGTGATCCTGGTGGTCAACACGGCCAGCCACTGCGGATTCAGCCCCCAGGAAAAGGGCCTGCAGCACTTGCAGGCCGAGTACGGCCCCCAGGGCTTCGTGGTGCTGGGTTTTCCGTCCAACGACTTTTTCCAGGAATTCTCGAACCCCCAGCGCATCGTGGCGTACTCGCAGGCGACCTACGGGGTGCAGTTTCCCTTGTTCGATCCCTCCCACGTGCATGGCTCGGACGCCAATCCCCTGTTCGCCCAGCTGATCCGCGAGTCCGGCACGAGCCCGAAGTGGAATTTCTACAAGTACCTGATCAGTCGCGACGGGAAAGTGGTCGCGGCCTACTCCAGTCTCACATCCCCGGACGACAAGGACTTGAACGCCAAGATCCGCACGCTGCTCGCGCAGCATCCCTGATTCGCCGTCGCATCGCCCCGGCGCCGACCTGAAAGGATTCACCGTGAACTCCCCCGACCTGCTGATGCTGCGTGACCAGGGCGCTGCCCTGCCCGATGTCCAGTCCAGCCCCGATCGACGCAGCATCGCCATCCAGAAGGTGGGGGTGCGCGACGTGCGCTACCCGCTGCGCCTGCGCGGAGGCGAGGGCGATGCCCAGGCCACCGTCGGAACCTTCCAGATGACGGTGGCCCTGGCCGCGGAGGTGAAGGGGACCCACATGTCGCGCTTCCTCGAGGTGCTCGACGCCAACACGGCCGCGCTCGATGCGAACGCGCTGGGCGGGCTGCTCGACACCATGCTGGCGCGCCTGGGCGCCTCGGAAGGCGC
>DAIDHU010000284.1 GCA_027451915.1 Thiomonas sp.
CCAGTTCCTGCACATGCATGAAGCGGTTCTCGAAGATCGTCTCGGTGACCGTCGCGGTGCCGGCGGCGATGCAGTTCAGCGCCATGAACTGGGCCTGCATGTCGGTGGCGAAGCCGGGGTATTCGCTGGTGCGAACGGCAACGGCTCGCGGGCGCCCGCCCGGCATGGAATCGGCGCGCAGGCGCACCCAGTCCGCGCCGCAGGTGATCTGCGCGCCGGCTTCGCGCAGCTTGTCCAGCAGCGCATCGAGGTGCTGCGGCACGCAATCGCGCACCGTCACGTCGCCGCGCGTGGCCGCCGCCGCGCACAGGAAGGTTCCGGCCTCGATGCGGTCGGCGACGATGCGGTGGCGCGCGCCGCGCAACTCGGACACGCCGCGGATTCGCAGCCTCGAACTGCCGGCGCCTTCGATGTCGGCGCCCATGCTGCGCAGCATCGTGGCCAGGTCGACCACCTCGGGCTCCTGCGCGGCGTTCTCGATTACCGTCTCGCCGTCGGCCAGGCAGGCCGCCATCATCAGGTTCTCGGTCCCGGTGACGGTGATCATGTCGGTGCTGATGCGGGCCGCGCGCAGGCGGCCGCCCGGCACGCTGGCGACGATGTAGCCGTGCTCGACATCGACCTGCGCCCCCAGTTGGCGCAGCCCGCGGATATGCTGGTCGACCGGACGCGCGCCGATCGCGCATCCGCCGGGCAGGCTGACCCGCGCATGGCCGAAGCGCGCCAGCAGCGGCCCCAGCACCAGCACCGAGGCGCGCATGGTCTTGACTCGCTCGTACGGCGCCTCGCAGGCCGTGATGCGATCGGCCTGCAGGTGCAGGCGCGAGCCGTCGCGCTCGACGCGCGCGCCCATCGAAGCGAGCAGTTCGCCGAGGGTGTGCACGTCCATCAGGCGCGGCGCCTGCTCGAGCTCCACCGGCTGCGCGCTCAGCAGGCTGGCCGCCATCAACGGCAGCGCGGCGTTCTTGGCTCCGCTGGCTCCGACCTCGCCATGCAGGGCCTGCCCGCCTTCTATGCGCAGTTTGTCCATGGTGGCGCTTGGTTCGATCCGGGAAAGCATGCAAACAAATGGCCGCGCGGCTGGCGAGCGCCATCGGGCCTTGGACTCCGGGGCTGCGCCGTCACGACACGGTCGGGAAAGCCGCAGCCGGCCTTCGGGCCCGGGAAGGGCCGGGCGAACCCGTCATTCTACCGGGGGCCCGAGGCGGGCGCTGCCGCGCGGACTCACTGCGGCAGCGGCTCGCCGGGCGCCACGGTGCGCATCGACAGCGCGTGCACCTGCTCGCGCATTCGATCGCCAAGCACGTCGTACACCAGGCGATGCCGCGCCAGGCGGCCGAGCCCGGCGAAGCGCGGGCTGACGATGGTGGCGAAGAAGTGCTGGCCATCGCCCTGCACCTCCAGATGGGTGCATTCCAGGCCGGCTGCGATCAGGTCGTGCAGTTGTTCGGGGGTGGGCAGGGACATGGGGGCTCCAGGAGCGGACGACGTTCGGGTGGGCGGGCCTCGCGCTCAGTTGCGCAGCTTGTAGCCGCGGCGCAGCCAGTTCCAGGCGAGGCCGGCGCAGACCAGGTTGCCCAGCAGCGCCGCACCCAGGCAAAGCCATGGCGAGACGTCGGAAACACCGAAAAAGCCGAAGCGCATCCCGTCGACCAGGTAGAAGAAGGGGTTGAGGTGCGACAGCGCCACCCAGAACGGAGGCAAGGTGGTGACCGAGTAGAACACGCCGGAAAGGAAGGTCGCCGGGACGATGATGAAATTCTGGAAGGCTGCCATCTGGTCGAATTTCTCCGCCCAGATGCCGGCCACCATTCCGAGCGAGCCCAGCATGCCGGCACCGAGCACGGCGAACAGCAGCGACCACAGCGGGTCGTGCCAGGTCAGCGGCACGAACCAGGCCGTCACGAGCAGCAGGCCACCACCGACGAACAGCCCGCGCAGCACCGAGGCCCCGACATAGCCCAGAACCAGCTGCCAGGGCTTGAGCGGCGACAGCAGCAGGAACACCAGGTTGCCGGTGATCTTGGACTGGATCAACGACGACGAGCTGTTGGCGAAGGCGTTCTGCAGCACGCTCATCATCGCCAGCCCAGGGATCAGGAAACTGGTGTAGGGCACGCTGCCGTACACCTTCATGTGCCCGGCGATCGCATGGGAGAAGATCAGCAGGTACAGCAGGCTGGACACGACCGGCGCGGCCACCGTCTGCAGCCCCACTTTCCAGAAGCGCATCACCTCCTTGCCGAACAGGGTCCACAGCGCATTCATCGCGTGGCCTCCGCCGCCGCATCGGGCGAAGCCATGATCTGCAGGAAGGCGTCCTCCAGGTCGGCGCGGCGCACTTCCAGCTCGTCGATCTCGCAGCCGGCCGCGCGCAGCTCGCCGAGAATGCGCTCGACCTCGGCAGCATCGCGCACGGTCCACGAGCGCCTGCCACCCACGGGCCGGCTGGAGTCGGCCAGATGGCGCGGCAGCGCCTGCCCGCTGGTGCGCAGCAGCAGATGCGTGGAGGCGAAGCGCGCCAGCAGCGCGTGGGTCGGGTCCAGCGCCACCAGGCGACCGAGCTTGAGCATGCCGATGCGACTGCACAGCGCCTCGGCCTCCTCCAGGTAGTGCGTGGTCAGCAGCACCGTGTGGCCTCGGGCGTTGAGTTCGGTGATGAACTGCCACAGGCTCTGGCGCAGTTCCACGTCGACCCCGGCGGTGGGCTCGTCCAGCACGATCACGGGCGGCTTGTGCACCAGCGCCTGCGCCACCATGACCCGGCGCTTCATGCCTCCGGACAACGCACGCATGTTCTGCTCGGCCTGCTGAGACAGCCCGAGGTGGTGCAGCAATTCATCGATCCAGGCGTCGTTGTTGCGCAAGCCGAAATAGCCTGACTGCAGCCGCAGGCACTCGCGCACTGTGAAAAAGGGGTCGAACACCAGCTCCTGGGGCACCACGCCCAGCAGCCGGCGCGTCAGGTAGGGCTCGCGCGTGACGTCGTGGCCGAGCACCTGCACGGCTCCGGCATGGGGGCGGGCGAGACCCGAGAGCATGCTGATCAGCGTGGTCTTGCCGGCGCCATTGGCTCCCAGCAGCGCGAAGAATTCGCCCTGCGCGACATCCAGGCTGACGCCGTCCACCACATTGCGCTGGCCATAGCGCTTGACCACCCCGCGCAGGCTCACCGCGGGGGTGTTGTCCGCCACCGCGCTCATGATCGCTTCGCGCCCGGCTCGCCCGCCAGGTCCTCGGCCAGCGTGGTGTCCTCGGCAGAGGCATCGATCACGAAGGCCACGCCGTAGGCATGGGCCAGCGTGCGCAGGCGATCGGGCACGTGCAGCAGCTCGATGCCAGCCGGCCCGGCATGGCGGCGCAGCTCCATGAGCAGCGCCAGGCAGGCCGAATCGAAGCGATCCAGGCCCGCGGCATCGATTCGCCACGGCGCGGCACGCCCGGCGACGGCGCGCAGCGCGTCGCGAACCACGTCGGGGGTCTGGGTCACGGTGACCTGCTCGGGCAACGTGAAGTCCACGCCGCGCGCGGGCGCGGCCGATGCCTGGTTCATCTCAATTCGCTCCGCCGCGAGCCTGCGCCAGCTGCTTGTTGCGATCCTGCAGGGTCTTGATCAGGCCGTCGATTCCCTTGCTGTTGATCTCCTGCGCGAACACCCCGCGGTAGTTGTCCACCAGCCAGATGCCCATCACGTTGACGTCGGAGATCTTCCAGTCCGAGCCCAGCTTGACCAGGCGGTAGTCGAGTTGCACCAGCTCGCCGTTGTCGAGCACGCGCGTGCGCACGATC
>DAIDHU010000285.1 GCA_027451915.1 Thiomonas sp.
CCAGCGCATGCACCTGCCCCGGCCCGGGCTGCGCCCGCGTCGTGCACTCGGGCACCCGGTACTTCGCGAAGGGCCGCGGCTGGCTGGCTCGCGCGATCAGCCGAAACCCCTTCTCGGGATCCTCCAGCCCGATGGAGCGCAGCCGCGCCACCGACTGCCCCGAGCCGTGGTAGGTGTACACCACCAGCTTGGCCAGCAGGTTCACCCGCCGCGACTGCACGCCGAGGGCATGCTGTTCGTCCTCCTGCGTGGGATGGTTCAAGGGGAAGAAGGTCTGCGGGCGCACGACCGGCAGCCACAAGCTGTGCAGCACCACGCCCTCATGCCACGCCGTCTGCGACAGATCCAGCTCCAGTTTCGCGAAGGGCGGGTAGTCGGCCTGCGGGCTTGGCACTTCGCGCACATCGATCTGCCGGTCGGCCTGCGCGCTGAGGTCGGCGTGCAGGCAGCCGTCGCTGCCGGCGCCGGCGATCTCGAAATAGGCCCGCGCCGCCCGCGCCACGCAGATGCGCACGTCGCGCAGCGCCAGCGCCGAGGCGTTGCGGATCCACAGGTCATCGTGGTGGCATTGCAGCGCATGCACGCCCTGGCGACAGTAGTCCGCCACGGGCCAGCCGTAGGCAGCATCCGGCCGATCGTCCACATGCACCATGGTGCTCAGCGCCAGCGCCTGCAGGTAGCGTCGCTGCGCGGCCGAAGCGGCCGATGCCGGCCGCGCCGGCGTGGATGCGCCCGCCTCGCCGGCAGGCGCCGTGGACCTCATCAGCGCCTGCGCGTGCGGCGCGCGCACCGGGCCCGACACTCCCGGCAGCGCCGCCGACACCCCCGGGCGAGGCAGGCCCTCTGCCGCGGCCAGTCCGGCCACGTTCTCGCCATGCGGCCCGCCCACGCTCACCGCGTCGTGCGTGGCCGCCGCGCCCGGCGCATGCCGGCCCAGCAGCACCTGGCGCAACCCCTCGTGTCCGGCATGCAGCAACTCATAGCCCAGGCTGAGTGCGCCGGCCACCACCAGCGCGCCGCCCAGCGTGCCCAGGCTGGCGCCCGCGCCCAGGCCCGCCGCCACACGCGCGGGGATTTGCACGAAGGCCAGCGCCAGGCGCCAGGTGCCCGAGGCGATGCTTGCCAGCGCCATGCGGAGCGCAAGGCGCCCCAGTTTCAACCTTTGCATGCTTGACTCCAGACGCACAGGAATCCCCCCTGGGGAAGTGCGGGCCGGATGCGCGCCGCGGCACGATCCTTTTGTCGCATGGTAGAAAGAAAAAAGACATTCAAGACCCTTCATCCAGGTCTTTCGCAGGCAGCGCACGCCCGACTACGCCTGGGCTCACGATCCGCACAGCCGAGGGTCTCAACCCTGGCCCCCGATCCGCAGGAGCAGGATGCGTCGCAGCGCCAGCACCTGGGCGTTGACCCCCAGCCCCCCCAGGCCCGAGGGCGGGCCGCCGGGCTCCGCGATGCGGGCCAGGTTCGCCACCACCTGCTGGTTGCTCAGGTGCGAGAAGCGCCCGCCGATGTACACCGCCGAGCCCATGCTCGCCAGCGCGTTCACCGCGAAGCCCGGATCGGCCGGGATGGCCAGCGGCTGCTGCACACCCGTGAGCTGTTCGCCGTTCAGGCGCAGCAGCAGGCGCGTCGCCTGGCTGAAGCGTTCGATGAAGCGGCCGCCGGCGTACAAGCCCTCGGGCGTCGAGAGCATGCAACTGACCACGCTGCGCACAAGGGGCGTGACCGCACGCCAGTGCGGCTGCGACGCCGGATGGAACTGCGCCCACCCGTTGACCCGCCGCAGCCAGGGGATCCAGTCAGTCCCATGGGCGGCCCAGGCGAATCGTCCGCCGGC
>DAIDHU010000286.1 GCA_027451915.1 Thiomonas sp.
TCGCACGCGGTCGAACCATTGCGCATACTCGATCGTCTGGCGGATCAATCGCATGCGTCAACGATAGTTGACAAGCCTGGTGCTGTCAACCATAGTTGTCATCACGGCGTGGCCTCTCCTGAACGCCGGCCTCGCTGTGACGACCTCAGCGACCGCTGAGCACACCAGGGCCGTCATTGCCGCGGCGGGGTGTCAGTGCCCGCAAAGGCCGAAGTGTCGTCGCCCGTTTCACACCCAGGTCCTGGGAAGCCCGCCGTGACAGGTCATGCGCGGGCTTTTTCGTGGGCGCTGATGGGTTTCGTTTGTCCGCCCTGAAAGGGTGGCTCATGAAGCGGCGCGCCTCGAGACGGCCAGCTGAGTTCGGAGGTAGCGCCCAGGCGGCATGCCTACATGACGGGTGAAGGCAACGCTGAAGGTGCTCGCGGAGCTGTAGCGAACCCGTTCGGCCACCACGGCGAGGCCAAGCTCTTCGCGCTGAAGCATGTTCCTGGCCAAGGCCATCCTCCAGGCAAGGAGGTACTCCATGGGCGCGACACCCACTGCGCGGCTGAATCGCTCAAAGAAGGTGGTCCTGGACAGGGCGGCTTCCTTCGCAAGACTGGCGATCGTCCACGGTCGGGCTGGGTCCTCGTGCATCCGGCGTATGGCCGAGGCAAGGCGACCGTCGGCCAATCCACGCAGCAAACCCGGCGACGCCGCGGTGCTGGCCGCCGATCGCAAGGCTTCCATCAGCAACACCTCCAGCAAACGTGCAAGGATCGCGTCCCTGCCTGGCCGTTGCTGGCTCGACTCACGGGCCACGAGCTGCACCAGCGTACCCATTTGGGCTTCGCCGCGGATGTGCACGAGTTGGGGCAGGAGTGCCACGAGGATTTTCGCGTCCGGCGAGCCGAAGGCGCAGTAGCCCACCAGCAATCGGGTGTCCGGTGGTCCGGTGGGGCGGCCGTGCCGGGTTTCGCCATCGAGTTGGGTCACCGTCGAGGCGTCGTTGTCGCATGGTCCCGTCGGCTCCAGTCCCGACACGCTGAAACCGAAGGCCGCCGGAATAAGGATGAAGTCGTCCTTTTGGAGGTGGATCGGCTCCATGCGATCGATCTCGAGCCGGGCTCCGCCCTCCAGGACCACGCAATAGAACGGTTGACCCGCTTCGGCTCGGCGGACGCTCCAGGCGCCCGCCCCGCTGACCAATTTCGAGAACCGGGCACTCGGCTCGAGCAGGGTGGCAATTTCGGTGAGTGGGTCGACCATTTCCGGACGATAAAACAATAAAGGCGGATCTTTGATTGTAGTTGGTTCGGGATGAGGGCCATATTCTTTGGACACCGCAACCCGCTTCCAAGGAGCTTTCATGAAAACCGCACTGATCACCGGATGCTCATCTGGCTTCGGCCTCGAAACAGCCAAGCACTTCCTCGCCCGTGGCTGGAATGTCGTTGCCACGATGCGCACCCCGCGCAAGGATTTGCTCCCCGAATCCGAGCAGCTTCGCGTCGTGGCGCTGGACGTCACCGATGCGCAAAGCATTCGCAACGCGGTCGGGGCCGCCGGCCCGATCGACGTTCTGGTCAACAACGCCGGGTTCGGGCTGATGGCCGCACTGGAGGGCACGCCGTTGGCAACGGTCCGGGACGTTTTCGAGACGAACACGTTCGGGCCGATGGCGATGATCCAGGCGGTCCTGCCTCAATTCCGTGAGCGCAAGGCCGGCGTCATCGTGAACGTGTCGTCGAGCACGACCCTGAAGTCACTCCCGCTGTTGTCGGTCTACACCGCCAGCAAGGCGGCGCTGAATGCATTCAGTGAGTCGCTGGCGCTGGAGCTCGCACAGTTCAACGTGCGCGTAGGTCTGGTGTTGCCCGGGCGCTCGCCCGAGACGCCGTTCAGCCAAACGGCGCAGCGGCGCACGCAGGCCCTGCAGGGCGCCGTCCCCGACGCCTACGCGGACTTCGCCCAGGGCGTGTTCGCACGCATGCGCCAGGACGCGGCCCTTGTCACTCACGCGGACGACGTGGCACAGGCCGTGTGGCGCATGGTGAACGATGCAGCGAGCCCCCTGCGTGTGGCCGCGGGCGCCGACGCCTTGGCCTTGGCCGAGGCGCTCTGACCCGATGGATCGGAGGCAGCTGGCCAGCGCGAGAGGGAGCCGATACGGGTGTTGCACCCCTCGGCGCCCCCTCGATCAATCCGTGATCGCCGTTCGGGGGCTGTGCTCGGAATCCTCGACACGCTCGATCGCCCGCGGCATCGCGGCCCTTACCGCTTCGACGAAGCGGCGCAGCCGCGCCGGGTAGAAGCGGGCGTATGGATGGATGAGGTAGATGGGCAGCGGTGCAGCTTGCCACTGCGGTGCGACTCGCAGCAGTCGGCCCGCGGCGATGTCGCGCTCGAGCAGCCAGGACGAGCCCACGCAAACCCCCAGGCCGCGCAGGGCCGCGCTTCGAAGAGCGTAGAGACTGTCGGTCGAAAAGCGTGGGCGGAACGTTACCCGCTCGACAGCCCCGCTCGACTCGTGTCGCAGTTCGATCTCGTTGCGATAGAAGGTGTGGAGCGCCAGCCACGGCAGGGTTTGCAGGTCCGCCGGCGTCTGCGGAATGGACCGGCCAGCGAGAAGCTCCGGCGCGGCGACGGCTGCGCGCGGAACTTCCGAGAGCTTGATCGCGACCACTCCCAGAGCCCGAACCTCGCCGATCTGAATCGCGCAATCGATCCCGGCCGAGATGTAATCGTGCATGCTGCGATCGTCGTGCAGCATCCACTCCACATGGAGCTCGGGGTTCGCCTGCAGGAAATCGGCCAGCACCCGCACGAAATAGTCCTGGCCGAAGGCGTGCGGCACGACGATGCGCAGCACTCCTTCGACCTCGTCGTCGCCGGCGCGCAGGTCGGCGCGCAGCGCGTCCCATCCGGCCAGCAACTCGCGGGCCCGCTCGAGGCAGCGTTCGCCGTCGGCGGTCAGGTGCAATGCATGGGTGGAGCGGTGCAGCAGGGGCAGCCCGAATTCCTTTTCCAGCGCCTTGAGCCGCCGGCTGATGGTCGGCTGGGTCGTCCCGGTTTGCGCAGCGACGGCGGAAAAACTGCCAGCCTCGACCACACGCACGAAGGTGCGCAGCAGCTCGATGCGATCGGCTCCCTCCGATCTTTGGGTGTTGGTCATACGTGCCGCGTATAGGAAATATTCGATCCGGCCGGCTACCGCGCCGCTGTCATTGGATGAATCATTGCGCTCCAGTCCGAGAAACTCGGAGCCACCCACTGAGGTCCATGCACGTGAAGAATAAGGCAATGTCCGGCGACGTGCCGGGCCGACTGATCCTGCTGTTCGCGCTGGGCTCCGGCCTGGCGGTCGCCACCCTGTACTACAACCAACCGATGCTGGCTGTCATCGGCGCTGGACTGGGGGCCTCGGCACCGTCGGTCGGTTGGGTGCCGACCTTGACGCAATTGGGCTATGCCCTGGGCATCCTGCTGCTCGCACCGCTCGGCGACCGTCACGATCGGCGGGCCGTGATCGCGCTCAAGGGCCTGGCCTTGGTCGCTGCATTGCTGGTAGCGGGCACGGCGCCTTCGATCGCCGTGCTGGCCCTGGCCAGCCTTGCCGTCGGGGTTTTCGCGACCCTGGCGCAGGATATTGTTCCGGCCGCGGCGAGCCTGGCCGGCGACGGGAACCGCGGCCGCGTTGTCGGCAAGGTGATGACCGGGCTGCTACTGGGCATTCTGCTCTCGCGGGTGATCAGCGGCGTGGTCGCGGCGCAATGGGGGTGGCGGGTCATGTTCCTCGCCGCCGGCCTCAGCATTGCACTGCTGGTGGTGGTCGCCTGGCGGCAACTGCCGAGCTTCGAGCCCACCACGCGCCTGGCTTACGGCGCATTGCTGCGTTCGCTCGGGGGGCTGTGGCTGGAGCATCCCGCTTTGCGCCGCGCCACGCTGGCGCAAGGCTTGCTGATGCTGGCGTTTGGCGCCTTCTGGTCGACCCTGGCCGTGTTTCTGCAGGCCGCGCCGTTCCACCTGGGCAGCGCGGCGGCCGGGGCCTATGGGCTGGCGGGCGCCGCCGGCGCCCTCGCGGCTCCGCTGGCCGGACGATCGGCCGATGCTGGTGGCCCGGAAGGGGTAACACGCATCGGGGCCGCCGTCGTCACGCTATCGTTCGCGCTGCTGTTCCTCTTCCCCTGGGTGCCGGGCGCAGCCTATCTGTGGATTCTCGGCGCCAGTGCCATCGGCTTCGACTTCGGCCTGCAGGGAACCCTGATCGCCCATCAGACCATCATTTACGGTCTCGATCCGGCCGCGCGTAGCCGGCTCAACGCCGTGCTGTTCGTCGGAATGTTCGTGGCCATGGCGCTCGGGTCGATGCTGGGCAGCGCCTTGCTCGCGGCGATCGGCTGGATGGCCGTCGTCAGCCTCATGGCCGTGGCCAGCCTGCTTGCCCTGGCCGTGCGCTTGGGGGGCGGACGGCGTGCCGGCGCAAGGGCTGCGCGCGCACTGTGATCGCGGGTCTGGGGGTCGGTGGCGGCCCCCTCGAAGGCGCCGACGCAGCGAGGGAGGCGATCGAACGCGGTGGTGGGCGCTGATGCATGGACCATCCCCTGCAATACCATGCTCGAACACCCATGAACTACAAGGCCGTCCCCTCCACCGCCCCCCAGGGCAGCAAGGTCCAGGCCCTGCTTCCCGGCGCTTACTTTCACGATGCGTGGGCCATTGCCGCCGCGCAGCCGGGGCTGGACGCGCTGGGCCAGTTCCTGCGCATGGTCAAGAAGACCCCGCGGTGGATCGACAGGCTGATGGCGCTGCGCAACTCCGTGGCCGGCCTCGTGGGCCTGAAGGATCTCGGGGGCCTGGCCATGGTCGATCCGGGAAAAGGCTCCTCCGACTACAAGGTCGGGGATCGCGTGGGGATCTTCACCCTGCTTGCGAAAGAGGAGGGGGAGGTGCTCCTGGGAGACGACGACAAGCACCTCCGGGTGGTCGTGTCGGTGCACAGGAGCGCGGCCGCCGCCGATGCGCGGACCCTGGTCACGATCACCACCGTGGTCCACGTCAAGAACTGGCTGGGCCGGCTCTACATGTTTCCCGTGACCCCGGCGCATCGGGTCATCGGGCGCACCATGATCCAGGCCGTCGGCGCCCAGTCCTAGGCCTGGGCCACGGCCTGCTCGGGCGCGCCGATCATCGCGCACACGGCCTCGGTCACCTGCGCGGTGCTCGCGCTGCCTCCCAGATCCGCGGTATGCAGCGAAGGGTCGGCGGTGACCGATTCCACGGCCCGCATGAGCCGCGCGGCGGCCCGCGGCTCGCCCAGATGCTCGAGCATCATCACGATGGACCAGAAGGTTCCGATGGGATTGGCCAGGCCCTTGCCCATGATGTCGAAGGCCGAGCCGTGGATGGGCTCGAACATCGACGGGTAGCGGCGCTCGGGGTCGATGTTGGCCGTGGGGGCGATGCCCAGGCTGCCGGCCAGCGCGGCGGCCAGGTCGCTGAGGATGTCGGCGTGCAGATTGGTGGCCACCAGGGTGTCCAGCGAGGCCGGGCGGTTGACCATGCGCGCCGTGGCGGCGTCGACCAGCTCCTTGTCCCAGCGCACGTCGGGGAATTCCCGCGCCACCTGATGCGCGATCTCGTCCCACATCACCATGCCATGACGCTGGGCATTGCTCTTGGTGACCACCGTCAGCAGCTTGCGCGGCCGCGACCGCGCGAGGCGAAAGGCAAAGCGCATGATGCGCTCGACCCCGGCGCGGGTGAGCATCGATACGGCGGTGGCCACCTCGATGGGCTGCCCCTGGTGCACCCGACCTCCGACGCCGGCGTATTCGCCTTCGGAGTTCTCGCGCACGATCACCCAGTCCAGGTCCTCGGGGCGGCAGCGCTTGAGGGGGGCATCGATGCCCGGCAGGATGCGCGTGGGGCGCACGTTGGCGTACTGGTCGAAGCCCTGGCAGATTTTCAGGCGCAGGCCCCACAGCGTGAGGTGGTCGGGGACCTGCGGGTCCCCGGCCGAACCGAACAGGATGGCGTCGCAATCGCGGATGTGCTCCAGTCCGTCAGCCGGCATCATGACCCCGTGCCTGCGGAAGTGGTCGGCGCTCCAGTCGAAGCGCCGGAACGCGAAGCGAAAGTCCGCGCTGCCGCGGGCCAGCGCCTCGAGCACCCGCTCGCCCGCCGGCACGACTTCCTTGCCGATGCCGTCGCCGGGGATGCTCGCAATCTGGTAGGTCTTCACGCTCGGTGTCCTCACGATTCCTGCAATGCCAGTGCGCCTCGCCGCTGGGCAGGTGCGCGCAGCGCGGGGCCGGCGCGCGCAGGCCGCGGCCGCCAGGCGATGCCTTTCGGAGCATAGCGGCCCGCGAGCCGCGCAGGGTGCCGTGGACTGCGCCGTCAAGTGGTGCAAACACGCGCAACAAAATGTGACGAAGGTCCCTGCTGTCCCGGAAAGTGGATAAATTGACCCGTTCGTTGTTCCCATCAACTGCGAGCGATAGGTGGCTTCCGCATCGATGGGGCGAGACTTGGGCACGATCGGACCACTGGAATCTGGAACTCGAGGGAAGCGATGAGACAAGCGGCGGTGCCGAAGCCTCGCGAATGGCCGGCGGACGACGCCCCGGCCGGGGCGGACGATGCCGGACTGGCTTGCCTGGTGCTGATCGCGCGCCTGCATGATCTGCCGGCGGACATCCTGTCCCTGCGCGACCATCTGGCGCGCCCCAGTGGCGCGCTCAGCCCCATTGACTTGCTGCTGGGGGCCAAGGCCCTGGGCCTGAGCGCGCGCGCCGTCACCCTGCATCCGCCGGCGCTGCAGCCGGCGCAGCTGCCCTGCATGGCCCTGGTTCCCGACGGCAGGCATTTCGTGCTGGCGCGGATGGAGTCGGGCAAGGCCCTGGTGCTGGACCCCGCCAACGGGCGCGACGACCTGCTCGACGGCGCCCAGTTGCTGCTGCGCTGGGATGGCGAGGCCATTGTGTTCGGCTCGGCCGAACAGGCGCCCGCTCCGGCGCCGCGGCGCCGCGGGCCGCGGGCCTGGCTGCAAGGCCTGGGGCGCCTGCTGGGATTCCTGTTCGGCGCCTGAGCGCGCGCCGCGGGCCTCGACCCGGCTCGGGTCCCGCGCCCCCGCGCGGCCTGGGGACGTTAGTCCCTGGGGCCGAGCGGGAATGGATGGCCATGGGATAGTGAAGCCTCGTCGCGCCGGGGTCGCCCCGCGCGCCTCCAGGATTCGAGGATACCCGCCATGCGCAAACTTGCCTTCGCCGCGCTGCTTGCCGGCTCGCAACTCCCGGCCGATGCCGCCCTGGTCCAGGTACAGATGGTGAACAACACCGACTACGGCATCGATTTCAGCCTGCAGATGGCCAACTACCTGCACGGAAACGCGGTCAACCGCATGTTCCTGGGCCAGGAACAGACCCGGCAGATCGACTACATCCCCATTCTGCTCGGGCAGGGTTCGGTCACGCCCTTCGGGCAGTACAGCAGCGCCGGGCCCGACGGCGGGCTCGACGCCATCAGCCTGAACCTGCGCATGCGCTACACCTGGAACGGCGGCTACAACTGGGACTACAAGGAGTTCGGCATGCTCAGCAAGCTGTTCGGCGTCCCGCATGAGTGCGACATGCACGCCGCCGGCCCCATCTCCGACGGGCAGACCGTGCTGCTGGATTTGCGCGAAGCGGGTTTCTGGCCCTACCTGCTCAGCGAGGTCCTTCCCAACGGGGATTCCTGCACCTTCTATCTGAGCGCCAACTACGGCCCGGTGCTGTGGGGCGAGACCAACGCGGCCCCGGGCGCCGTGGCGCCCGGGCTGCAGGATGTTCCCGGCATCGGCCGCGCGATGACCGGCGCCGAGCTCGCCCGGGCCGACCCGGCGCTGCACGCCCAGCTGGACGAGGACTACCTGCGCGCCACCGGCATCGATCTGCGCGCCGTGCGGGCGCGCAGCCAGGCAGCCGCCTCCCGACCCGCCTCCCGACCCGCCTCCCAGCCAGCCTCCCAGCCAGCCTCCCACTGAGAACGCCCGCCATGAAAAGGCTCCTTCTTGTCGCGCTGCTCGCCGGCGCCCATTTCCACGCGCATGCGGCGCTGGTGCAGGTGCAGCTGCTCAACGCCAGCGGATCGCCGATCGACTACAGCGCGCAGATGGCCAATTACAGCCACGACCACGCCACCAACCGCACCTACCTGGGCAAGCAGATCACGGCCTGGATCGGCTACGAGCCGATCCTCGGCCCGTCCGAGATCAGCCCCTCCGTGCCCTATGCCACCACGGGGCCGGGCCAGGGCAGCGATGCCATCTCGCTGAATCTGCGTGCACGCAAGAGCTGGAATGAGCAGGTCGGCTGGCGCTACGCGTCCTACGGCATGAAAGCCCGAATCCTCGGGGGGCCACACTCCTGTGACGTGCACGCGGGCGGCCCCATCCACGATGGGGAAACCATCCTGCTGGATTTGCGCCAGCACTGGTTCTGGCCTTACGCGCTGCACGAGATCCTGCGCAACGGAGATTCCTGCACCTTCTATCTGGACGAGAATTTCGGGCCGGTGGTCTGGGGCCCGGTCCAGGGCGGCGCGACGTCCGCCGAGCCCGTGGAACCGGGCTCCCCCGGGGAATCCGCTGGCTCGACATCCGCGCCGCGGGCGGACATCCCCGGCGTGACTCGCGCGCTGACCGGCGCCGAACTGGCGGTGCAGGCTCCCTCCCTGCTGGCGCAGCTCGATGCCGACTACCTGCGCGCCACCGGAGTCGACCTGCGGGCCGTGCGGGCCCGCCATGCCGCGGCCCGGGAGTCCGGGCTCTGAGCACCGGGCCGGGGAGGGGCTGCGCTCGCGAAGGGAATCGGTCACCCGCGGGCCATGGCCGCCTGCGCAAGCAAGGCGCGGGCCCGACGCGGGGCCCGCATCGGCGACAATGCCGGCTTTGCCCAGCGCAGCCATGTCCGAGTCTTCCCATTCCAGCCCCGCCAGTGCCTGCGACCTCGCGGTGGTGGGGGCGGGCGCCGCGGGCATGATGTGCGCCGCCGTGGCCGCGCAGCGCGGGCGCCGCGTGGTGTTGATCGAGCATGCCCGTCGCATCGGCGAGAAAATCCGCATCTCCGGAGGCGGGCGCTGCAATTTCACGAATGTATCCACGGGGCCCCGGTATTACGTGGGGCGCGACCCCGGGTTCGCGGCGCAGGCGCTGCAGGCCTATACGCCCCGCGACTTCATCGGCCTGGTACGGCGCCACCGCATCGCATTTCATGAAAAGCACCGGGGCCAGTTGTTCTGCGACCAGCCGGGCGGGGCCATCGTGGACATGCTGCGCGCCGAATGCGAGCGTGGCGGCGTGCGCTGGCTGCACCCTTGCCGGGTGCACGCCCTGCGCCCGGGCCCGCGCGGCTTCGAGCTGGACACCGATGCCGGCGCGCTGCGCGCCTCGCGCGTGGTGGTGGCCACCGGGGGCCTGCCAGTGGCGGCCATCGGCGCCACCGACTGGGCCCTGCGCCTGGCGCGCTCGCTGGGTCTGGAGGTGGAAGCCCCGCGCCCGGCCCTGGTGCCGCTGCGCTTCGCTGCGGAGGATTTCGCGCCCTTCGCCCCATTGGCGGGGGTGGCGCTGCAGGTGCGCGCG
>DAIDHU010000287.1 GCA_027451915.1 Thiomonas sp.
GGGCCGCGCAGGATGGGGCGGCCGATCTGCGGCGTTCCCGGGTGGGCTCGCGCCTCGGTCTGTACCTCCTGCAGGTCGGGCGCGGCGCTGGCGTCCCATTGCGCCACGCCGAGCTGGGCCACATGGGGTTCGGTGGAGCGGAAATCCTGGAGTGCCTGGGCCAGGCCGTCGTCGGGATGCTCCAGCCAGCCACGTGAACGGATCTGCGCGGCCAGGAAGGCCAGGCCCCGGGAATAACGATTCAGGTGGTTCTGTACCGCGACCTGCACGATCTGCGCGGTTTGCGCCAGTTCGGCGCGCCGATTGCGCATCTGCTCGGCCCACGACGCAACCAGGAACCAGCCAGTGATCACCACCAGCGTGGCCAGGACCGCGGCGAAGGGCAGCAGGCTGTGCCGGCGCATGGGGGCGTCGTCGAGCAGGGACCGGGGGTCGGGCGTTGTCATGGCCGTAAAGCGTACCCGACCCGAGGCCCGCGCTGCGAGGGGGCGGCCTCGACCCGGCGCCGGCGGCGATTTCATGGCTGAGCGTGAAATCCATCACGTGGGCGCTCGTGGGGCACATTTACACTCGGTTTCTCGCCCTTCGTGTCCCTTGCCCTTCCATTCTTCGCCATGTCCAGCCCCGAGCAAGATCCGTCCATGCTGCCCGCCCAGGCCGCCTGGATCGACGCGCTCGCCGCGCCGGTCCTGCTGGTCGTGGGCGAACGCCTGCGCTATGTGAACAGGGCGGCGATCACCCTGCTCAGCGCGGATTCGGCGCGGGAACTGCTCGGGCGCAGTGTGCAGGACTTCGTGCATCCCCTGGACAGCCACCGCGTGCTGGCGCGCCTGCGCCGCGCGGAAGCGGGCGAGGGAGTCAACCCACCGACCAGCGTGCGTCTGTTTGATTGCAAGGGCAGCGAGCTCACCGTGGTGATGACCAGCGCGCCCATCGATTGCGGCGGCGCGCCTGGCGCCCTGACCACCTGCCTGGACATGACCGAGCGCGCCGCCATGGAGCAGCGCCTGCGCCGCACCGACGAGGACTTCCGGCGCATCATGGACACCATGCAGGACGTGTTCTACCGCACCGACGCCCAGGGCGTCACGCGCTACGTATGCCCTGCCGTGAAAAAGGTGCTGGGCTACAGCGCCGAGGAGATCATCGGACTGCCGGCCGCGGCCTTTTATCCCGATCCCGCGGAGCGCGATGCGCTGGTGGCGGCGATTCGCGAACACGGTCTGGTGCGGGACTTCCCCGGACGCATGCGTCGCAAGGACGGGGTGATCATCGACATTTCCATCAGTACGCAGGCCTTGCGCGACGAGCAGGGGCAATACGCCGGCGTGGAAGGCATCTGGCGCGACATCTCCGAGCGCAAGGCGATGGAGCGCGAACTCGAGCGCCTGGCCACGCGAGATCACCTCACGGGCCTCTACGGCCGCCGGCGCATCCTGGAATTGCTGGACGAGGAGCTCGAGCGCAGGCGCGACCGGCGCAGCCGCTCCTCGCTGGCCGTGCTGTTGCTGGACCTGGATCATTTCAAGCAGGTCAACGACACCCACGGGCATGCGGCCGGCGACCAGGTGCTGCGCCAGTTCGTGGCCACGGTGCATGGCTCACGGCGCGGAGAGGATGCCTTCGGTCGCCTCGGGGGCGAGGAGTTCCTGCTCATGCTCAACGGCTCCGACGCCGCCGGTGCACGCCAGCTGGCCGAGCGAATCCGCCTCGCCGTCGAGGCCACCGAGTTTCGTATTCATGCAGAATCGAGCCTGCGACTGACGGTGAGCATCGGCTGCGCCCATGCCCTGCCCGAGGACCGGCGCAGTGCCGACCTGCTGGAGCGTGCGGATCGCGCGCTGTACGAGGCCAAGCGCGGCGGCCGCAATCGGGTGTCACCGTGAGGCCAAGGGGGAGTGCCGTGGCGAGGCGGCGCGCGCGATGAAACATCCAGGATCCAACGAGCCAAGGGCCGCTGGGCTATGAAACACAACTCCATGCGTCCTCCTGCGGCAACGGCGGGCGTCGGCTCGGGCGGCATGCTGCCCGCGCGCGACGCGCTGAGCCTGCGCATCCAGATCGAGGCCTTGCTGCTCGATCCGCGCGGGGCTTTCCGGCCGCGTCCGCTGACCCTGCGCCCGGTGGGCGCGGCCGGTGCCGACGACCTGCTGGTCATGCAGGTCGCCGCGCAGGCCGACGGCAGCATCAGCGTGGTCACCTCCGAGCCGCTGGAGCCGGGGCAGCGCTGGCTGGTGGGCGGAGATGGCACGCGCCACGAGCATTCGCAGCATGGGCACGGGCACGAATACCTGCTGCTGTCCTGCCGCCCGGGAACTCGTCCCGAGGACGGCGGCCAGGCCTGCTGGATCAGCGTGCTGCGTCCGCAGCGCGCCGAGCCCGCCCAGGCCGGGGCCGGCCAGGCCTCGGGGCCCTCGTCCCCCGCCGACGGAGCCTGAGGCCATGCTGCGGCGTTGGCTCGGCCTGCAGCCTGCCTCCAACCTGGTGGCCCTGCACGCCGCCCTGGCGGGCACCCACGAGCTGTTCGTCAGCCTCGGGGAATCCCGTGCGCGTCAGTTCCTGGATCACACCATCAACCGGCTTTCCCACCGCACCTGCGCCGGGGGCGGGCTGGTAGTGCGTTCGGACAGCACCTCCCTGCTGGCCCTGTTCGAGAAGCCCGAGCAGGCCCTGGAGGTAGCCAACGCGCTGCGCCAGGAGCTGCGCACCTGGTGCATGGACGTGGATCCCGGCTTTCATCTCCCCATGGACATGGGCCTGAGCAGCGGGGCCGTGCTGTGCCGCCCGCCGCATTTCGAGGGCGAGACCCTGCTGCGCGCCTCCTCGCTGGCGGCCGCGGCGCAAGGTGGCGAAACCCTGCTGGACCAGGGCATCGTCGCCGCGCTGCCCCCTGAGTTGGCCGTGCGCGCGCGCGCGACCCTGCCACCCATCGGGTTTTCCCACGTGGGCCGGGCCTGGACCTTCGAGCAGGAGCAGCCGGAGCAGCCGCTCGAAGCCGCGGCGCCGCTGTGGCTCAACCTGCGCAGCCCCGACGGAAGCCTGCACCTGAGTTTCACGCCCGATCGGCCGATTCGCCTGGGCCGCGATGCCCAAGCCGATATCGCGGTCGATAATCCAGCGATCTCTCGGCAGCACGCGGTCATCGTGTGGCGAAACGGCAGCTACATGATCGCCGACATCAGCCGCAACGGCACCTGGGTGCGCCAGCGCGCCAGCCCCGAGCCCCTGTTCGTGCGTCAGGGCGTGTGCCTGCTGGGCAATTCCGGCTCGCTGAGCCTGGGGCGGCCGCCCAGGGGCTGGAGGGCCCCCGACCTGTTGTTCAGCGTCACGCCGCCGCCGTGGACG
>DAIDHU010000288.1 GCA_027451915.1 Thiomonas sp.
CTGTTCATCATGGGCGGCGTGTTCGTCGCCGAGACCGTCTCGGTGATGATCCAGGTGAGCTATTTCAAGTACACCAAGAAAAAGTACGGCCAGGGTCGGCGCATTTTCATGATGGCGCCCCTGCATCACCATTTCGAGCAGCTGGGAGTGAAGGAGTCGCAGGTGGTGATCCGGTTCTGGATCGTCAGCATGATGCTGTGCCTGGCCGGTCTGCCCAGCCTGAAGCTGCGATGACGGCCATGCCCATGCTGCGCGACAGGACCGTGCTCGTGCTGGGCCTCGGAATCTCGGGGCTGGCGATGCTGCGCTGGTGCGCCGGCCAGGGCGCGCGGGTGAGCGCAGCCGACAGCCGCGCCGCGCCGCCCGGCCTGCAGCTCGCGCGTGAGCAGGTGCCTCAGGCGCGGTTGCACGCCGGCGCGGACGCGGGAAGCCTGGAGAGGCTCGACGGCGTCGAGCTGGTATGCGTCAGCCCGGGAATCGCCCCCGACGACGCCGTGTTCGGCGTGCTGCTGCGCACGGCGCGCGAGCGCGGCATCGAGCTGCGCGGCGAGCTCTCGCTGTTCGCGCAGGCGTTGCGCGAGTTGCACCATGCCCAGGGCTACGCGCCGGCGCTGATCGGCATCACCGGCACCAACGGCAAGACCACCGTGACCACCCTGACCGCGCTGCTGCTGCAGGCCGCGGGGCAGGACGCGGTGGCCGCCGGCAACATCGGCCCGGCCATGCTCGACGTGCTGGCGCAGCGCCTGCGCGAGCAGCGCCTGCCGCAGGCCTGGGTGCTGGAGCTGTCGAGCTTCCAGCTGCACGGCGTGGACGATTTCGCCGCCAGCGCGGCCACCGTGCTGAACCTCACGCAGGACCATCTGGACTGGCACGGCGGCATGCAGGCCTACGCCGCCGACAAGGCCCGCGTGTTCGGGCCGCAGCCCTGGAACCTGCCGGGCGCGCCAGGGCTGATGGTGCTCAACCGCGACGACCCGGCGGTCATGGCGATGCGCCGCGACGGGCGCCGCGCCTGCAGCTTCGGGCTGGACGCGCCGCGCGGCGACGGCGACTGGGGCATCGTGCGTGAGCATGGCATGGACTGGCTGGCGCGCGCTCGCTCCGAGGATTCCGAGCCGCGCCCGGGTTCCCGCCGCGCCCGCTCCTCCACCCCTGCGCCCGCGCCCGTGGTGCAGGCGCAGGCGCTGATGCCGGCCGAAGCGCTGCGCATCCGCGGGCGCCACAACCAGGCCAATGCGCTGGCCGCGCTGGCGCTGGCGGCTTCCACCGGCGCGGCGCTGGCGCCGATGCTGCACGCCCTGCGGGAATACCGCGGCGAGCCGCACCGCATGCAAAGCCTGGGCGTGCTCGACGGCGTGGAATGGATCGAGGACAGCAAGGGCACCAACGTGGGCGCCACCGTGGCGGCGCTGCAGGGCCTGGATCGCGGCGTGATCCTGATCGCCGGAGGCGACGGCAAGGGCCAGGACTTCGCGCCCCTGGCGCGGGCCGCCCGCGACCGCGTGCGCCACGCCCTGCTCATCGGGCGCGACGCGCCCGCGCTGCGCGAGGCGTTGGGCGCCAGCGTGGAGTGTGAAACCCTGCCCGATCTGCGCGCGGCGGTTCGCCGCGCGGCGGGGCTGGCACGCTGCGGCGAGGTGGTGCTGCTGTCGCCGGCCTGCGCCAGCCTGGACATGTTCCGCGACTACAAGCACCGCGCCGAGGTGTTCGCGCGGGAGCTGGGCGAACTGGCCGCCGAGCGAGGCGCGGTGCTGGAGGGCGCGCCATGAACTGGCTCAGGCTGCCGGGCAGGGCCAGGGCCGGGGCGTCGCAGATGCCCATGCCGGTGCGCGTGGGTTACGTCGGCCCCAGCGCGTCGCGCATGCTGGACTACGACCAGAACCTGCTGTGGGTGATCGTGCTGCTGCTGGCCTTCGGGCTGGTGATGGTCTATTCGGCCACCATCGCGATTCCCGAGGACCCGCACTACGCCAGCTGGAGCCAGTTCCATTTCTTCTGGCGCGACCTGGCGGCCATCGCCCTCGGGCTGGTGGCGGGCTGGGTGGCCTTCCAGTTCCCCATGAGCTTCTGGCAGCGCTGGGCCCCCTACCTGTTCATGCTGTCGCTGGTCGGACTGTTCGCCGTGCTGATTCCCTTTATCGGCAAGGGGGTGAACGGATCCAGGCGCTGGATTCCGCTGGGGGTGCTGAACTTCCAGCCCTCGGAACTGGTGAAGCTGACCATGGTGCTGTATGCCGCCGACTTCATGGTGCGCAAGCAGCAGGTCAAGCAAAGCCCCACCAAGGCCTTCGGGCCCATGGCCGCGGCCCTGGCCTTCATCGGATTGCTGCTGCTGGCCGAGCCGGACATGGGCGCCTTCCTGGTGATCGCCTCCGTGGCCATGGTGATCCTGTACCTCGGCGGGGTGAACGGGCGCATGTTCGCCGCGCTGTCGGTGGTGGTGATCGGCGCCTTCGTGCTCATGATCGTGTTGTCGCCCTGGAGGCGAGATCGCATCTTCGCCTACCTCAACCCCTGGGCCCAGGACAACGCCGAAGGCAGCGCGTACCAGCTGGCCCACGCCCTGATCGCCGTGGGGCGGGGGCACTGGTTCGGCGTGGGCCTGGGCGGCAGCGTGGAAAAGCTGCACTACCTGCCCGAGCCGCAGACCGACTTCCTGCTGGCCATCGTCGGCGAGGAACTCGGCTTCGCCGGGGTCATCGTGCTCATCGGGGTGTTCGCCTGGCTGACCAAGCGCGCCTTCGACATCGGGCGCCAGGCGCTGGCCGCCGACCGCATGTTCTCGGCGCTGGTGGCGCAGGCCATCGGCGTGCTCATCGGCGGGCAGGCCTTCATCAACATCGGGGTCAACCTGGGACTGCTGCCGACCAAGGGCCTGACCCTGCCGCTGCTGAGCTACGGCGGATCGGCCACGCTGATCTCGCTGATCGCGCTGGCCCTGCTGCTGCGCGTGGACTACGAGAACCGGGTGCTCATGCGCGGGGGGCACGTATGAAGTCCGCCTCGGCAGTCAAGCGCGCTCTGATCATGGCCGGGGGCACCGGCGGGCATATCTTCCCGGGCCTGGCGGTGGGCGAGGGCCTGCGCGCGGCCGGCTGGGACGTGGCCTGGATGGGCGCGCCCGGCGGCATGGAATCGCGCCTGGTCCCGGCGCAGGGCTATCGCATGCTGTGGGTGGACTTCGGCGGGGTGCGCGGCAAGGGTGCCGCGCGCTGGCTTGGATTGCCGGCGCAGTTGCTGCGCGCCCTGGCGCAGGCGGCCCGGGCACTGCGCGGGGAGCGCCCGCGCGTGGTGCTGGGCATGGGCGGCTACATCACCGTTCCGGGCGGCCTGCTGGCGCGCCTGTTCGGCGCCCGCCTGGTGCTGCACGAGCAAAACGCCGTGGCGGGCCTGAGCAACCGCCTGCTGGCGCGCCTGGCCACGCGCGCGCTGTGCGCCTTTCCCGGCGCGCTGGCGGGAGCCGAGTGGGTGGGCAACCCGGTGCGCCGGGCGATTCGCGAACTGAGCGACCCGCGTCAGCGCTACGCCTCGCGCAGCGGCCCCCTGCGCCTGCTGGTGGTGGGCGGAAGCCTGGGCGCGCGAGCCCTCAACGAACTGTTGCCGGCGGCATTGGCCCTGATCGGGCCGGCCGGGCGGCCGCGCATCGTGCACCAGAGCGGGCGCGGCCAGGTGGACTCCCTGCGCCAGGCCTATGCCGCGGCCGGCGTGGAGGCCGACTGCCGCGAATTCATCGAGGACATGGCCGAGGCCTATGCGCAGGCCGACCTGGTGGTGTGTCGCGCCGGAGCCTCCACCGTCACCGAAGTCGCCTGCGCTGGCGTGGCTGCGCTGTTCGTCCCCTTTCCCTTCGCCGTGGACGACCACCAGAGCGCCAACGCACGCTACCTCG
>DAIDHU010000289.1 GCA_027451915.1 Thiomonas sp.
CGCGCCCGAACCTGCTCGACATCAACCAGGTCAACCCGCCCATGCGCCTGGAAGTGAGCCAGCCCGTGCTCGACTTCGAGGACATGGCCAAGCTGCGCAACATCGCCGCCCACACCGGCGGCAAGTTCCGCAGCTACGAGATCGACATCTGCTACCCGGTCGCCTGGGGCCACGAGGGCATCGAGGCGCGGCTGGCATCGATCTGCGCCGAGGCGGTGGATGCGCTGCGCAGCGGCCACAACATTCTCATCGTCACCGATCGCCGCCTGAGCGCCGAGCGCGTGGCCATTCCCGCGCTGCTGGCCACCAGCGCCGTGCACCAGCACCTGATCCAGCTCGGCCTGCGCACCCAGACGGGCCTGGTGGTGGAGACCGGCAGCGCGCGCGAGACCCACCACATGGCGGTGCTCGCCGGCTACGGCGCCGAGGCCGTGCACCCCTACCTGGCCCTCGAGACCATCGTCGACTTGGCGCGCGAGCTGCCGCCCGAACTGGGGCCGGACAAGGCGGTCAAGAACTACATCAAGGCCGTCGGCAAGGGTCTGCTCAAGGTCATGTCCAAGATGGGCATCTCGACCTACATGAGCTATTGCGGCGCGCAGATCTTCGAGGCGGTGGGCCTGTCCTCCGACCTGGTGGACAAGTACTTCACCGGCACTTCCTCGCAGATCGGCGGCATCGGCGTGTTCGAGGTTGCGCAGGAGGCGCTGCGCCTGCACCGCGACGCCTTCGGCGACAGCCCCCTGCTGGCGGGCATGCTCGACGCCGGCGGCGAGTACGCCTGGCGCACGCGCGGCGAGCAGCATATGTGGACCCCCGACGCGATCGCCAAGCTGCAGCATTCGACGCGTTCGAACAACTACCAGACCTACAAGGAATACGCGCAGATCATCAACGACCAGTCGCGGCGCATGCTCACGCTGCGCGGGCTGTTCGAGTTCCGCGTCGACCCGGCGCGAGCGATCCCGCTGGACGAGGTGGAGCCTGCCGTCGAGATCGTCAAGCGTTTCGCCACCGGCGCCATGTCCCTGGGCTCCATCTCCACCGAGGCGCACGCCACGCTGGCCGTGGCCATGAACCGCATCGGGGGCAAGAGCAACACCGGCGAGGGCGGCGAGGATCCCCTGCGCTACCGCGAGGAAATGCGCACCGGCAACTCCGGCATCGGCGACGGTGCCACCCTGGGCAGCGTGCTCGGCCCGCAGCGCGTGGTCAGCGACATCCCGCTGCGCGCCGGCGACTCGCTGCGCTCGAAGATCAAGCAGGTGGCTTCCGGGCGTTTCGGCGTCAGCGCCGAGTACCTGGCCAGCGCCGACCAGATCCAGATCAAGATGGCCCAGGGCGCCAAGCCCGGCGAGGGCGGCCAGCTGCCCGGGGGCAAGGTCTCCGAGTACATCGGCATGTTGCGCTACTCGGTGCCCGGAGTGGGCCTGATTTCCCCGCCGCCGCACCATGACATCTACTCCATCGAGGACCTGGCGCAGCTGATCCACGACCTGAAGAACGCCAACCCCCGCGCGTCCATCAGCGTCAAGCTGGTGTCCGAATCCGGCGTGGGCACGGTGGCCGCCGGCGTGGCCAAGGCCAAGGCCGACCACGTGGTGATCGCCGGGCACGACGGCGGCACCGGCGCCTCGCCGTTGTCGAGCATCAAGCACGCCGGCTCGCCGTGGGAGATCGGCCTGGCCGAGACCCAGCAGACCCTGGTGCTCAACCGCCTGCGCGGACGCATCCGCGTGCAGGTGGACGGGCAGATCAAGACCGGACGCGACGTGGTCATCGGCGCGCTGCTCGGGGCCGACGAGTTCGGCTTCGCCACCGCCCCGCTGGTGGTCGAGGGCTGCATCATGATGCGCAAGTGCCACCTCAACACCTGCCCCGTGGGCGTGGCCACGCAGGATCCGGAATTGCGCCGGCGCTTCCAGGGCAAGCCGGAGCACGTGGTCAACTACTTCTTTTTCATCGCCGAGGAAGTGCGCTCCATCATGGCCCAGCTGGGGGTGCGCCGCTTCGACGAGCTGGTGGGCCGCGCCGACCTGCTCGACATGCGCGCCGGCATCCAGCACTGGAAGGCCCAGGGGCTGGACTTCTCGCGGGTGTTCCACCGCCCGGCGCTGGGCGAGGACGTGGCGGTGCGCCAGGTCGAGGAGCAGGACCACGGGCTGCACAAGGCCCTGGACCACCAGCTCATCGAGCGCGCGCGCCCCGCGCTGGAGCGGGGCGAGAAGGTGCAGTTCATCCACAACGTGCGCAACGTCAATCGCACCGTGGGCGCCATGCTGTCGGGCGAGGTGGCGCGGCGCTACGGGCATGAGGGGCTTCCGGACGACACCATCCACATCCAGATGGAAGGCACCGGGGGGCAGAGCTACGGCGCCTTCCTGGCCCGCGGCATCACCCTGTACCTGATCGGCGACGCCAACGACTACACCGGAAAGGGCCTGTCGGGAGGCCGCATCGCGGTGCGCCCGAGCATCGAGTTCCGCGGCGACGCGCCCCAGAACATCATCGTGGGCAACACCGTGCTGTACGGCGCGCTCGAGGGCGAGGCCTTTTTCCGGGGCGTGGCCGGCGAGCGTTTCGCGGTGCGCAATTCGGGCGCCACCGCGGTGGTCGAGGGCACCGGCGACCATGGCTGTGAATACATGACCGGCGGCACCGTGGTCGTGCTCGGCGAGACCGGGCGCAATTTCGCGGCCGGCATGAGCGGCGGCGTGGCCTACGTGTACGACCCCGACGGCCAGTTCGCGCGCCGCTGCAACACCGCGATGGTGGCGCTGGAGCGCGTGCTGCCCGAGGCCGAGCAGCGCGCCACCCTGGGCGAGGCGTTGTGGCATCGCGGGCGTACCGACGAGGAACAGCTGCGTGCGCTGCTGCAGGCGCATCACCGCTGGACCGGCAGCCTGCGTGCGCGCGAGCTGCTGGACCAGTGGGAGGCCGCGCGCGGGCGCTTTGTCAAGGTGTTCCCGCACGAGTACAAGCGGGCGCTGGGCGAAATGGGCGCACGCCGCGAGGCGGCGGCCGCCACCCGCAAGGCTTCCGAGTCGGCGCAGGCCGAGACCAGGTAAATCCGTGGCGGACCGGCCCGGCGCCGGTCCGCGCAGCGCACAGCATCGAGGGTATCGAGATGGGAAAGACCACCGGGTTCATGGAATTCGAGCGCCAGGAGGAGAGCTACGAGGCTCCCGCGGTGCGCCTGAAGAACTGGAAGGAGTTCGTGCACCAGCTGCCGGACGACAAGGCCAAGCTGCAGTCGGGGCGCTGCATGGATTGCGGCATTCCGTTCTGCAACAACGGCTGCCCGGTCAACAACGTGATTCCGGATTTCAACGACCTGGTGTGGCGCGGGCAGTGGCGCGAGGCGCTGGACGTGCTGCACTCGACCAACAATTTCCCCGAGTTCACCGGGCGCATCTGTCCCGCACCCTGCGAGTCGGCCTGCACCCTGGGCATCAACGCCGCGCCCGTGGGCATCAAGTCCATCGAGCACGCGATCATCGACAAGGGCTGGGAAATGGGCTGGGTGCAGCCGCAGCCCGCCGCGCACCGCAGCGGCAAGCGCGTGGCCGTGGTCGGCTCCGGGCCGGCCGGGCTGGCCGCCGCGCAGCAGCTGGCGCGTGCCGGACATGACGTGACCGTGTTCGAGAAAAACGACCGCATCGGCGGCCTGCTGCGCTACGGCATTCCCGATTTCAAGCTGGAAAAGAGCCACGTGGACCGCCGTGTCGAGCAGATGCGCGCCGAGGGTGTGCGCTTCGAGACCGGCACCCTGGTGGGCGAGCTGCCGGCCGAGGGGCCCGGGGCCACGGTGACCAATCTGTCGGCCCAGCACCGCAGCGCGCAGCAGTTGCTGGAGGCATTCGATGCCGTGCTGCTGACCGGCGGCTCGGAGCATCCCCGCGACCTGCCGGTGCCCGGGCGCGAGCTCGACGGCGTGCATTTCGCGATGGAGTTCCTGCCCCAGCAGAACCGGGTGAACGCCGGCGACAAGGTCAAGGGACAGATCCTCGCCACCGGAAAGCATGTGGTGGTGATCGGTGGCGGGGATACCGGCAGCGACTGCGTGGGCACGAGCAATCGCCATGGCGCGGCCAGCGTGACCCAGTTCGAGCTGCTGCCTCAGCCCCCGGAGCAGGAGAACAAGCCCCTGGTTTGGCCCTACTGGCCCATCAAGCTGCGCACTTCCAGCAGTCACGAGGAGGGTTGTTCGCGCGACTGGTCGGTGGCCACCAAGGCCTTCGTGCCCGGCACCGGCAAGGACAAGGGCAAGGTTCGTCAGGTGCAGGCCTGCCGCGTCGAATGGAAGGACGGGCGCATGCAGGAGGTGCCGGGCAGCGAGTTCATGCTGCAGGCCGACCTGGTGCTGCTGGCCATGGGCTTCGTGCATCCGGTGGCCCCGGTGCTGGAGGCCTTCGGCGTGCAGCGCGACGCGCGTGGCAATGCCAGCGCCGGCACCGAGGACGGGATGGGCTACGCCACCAACGTTCCCAAGGTGTTCGCCGCCGGCGACATGCGTCGCGGCCAGAGCCTGGTGGTGTGGGCGATCCGCGAAGGCCGCCAGGCCGCCCGGGAAGTCGACCGCTTCCTCATGGGCGCGACGGAGCTGCCGCGCTGAGGTTGCCGCGGGCGACCTTCCCGGCTCGCCCGAAGGCGAGTGGATGGACGAGCGCAGCCCGGCCGGGCTGCGCGGCGCGAAGGCCGCCA
>DAIDHU010000290.1 GCA_027451915.1 Thiomonas sp.
CATGGCCGAGAAATTGAATTCCCCGGGCGAGCGCACCACCCGCAGGCGTCCGCCCAGCTCGGCCTCGCGCGATTCCACCGTGGCCAGGTAGCGCATCGCGTCGTCGGCCTGGCTGTCGTTGTCGATGATGAGGATCTCATAGGCCGGGTAGCGGGTTTTGTCGATCACCGATTCGATGCAGCGCTGCAGCATGGGCAGCTGGTCGCGCGTGGGGATCAGGATCGACACCAGCGGGCGCGGCTCGGGCAGCGGCCAGCGCACGCGGAAGGCGGGCGGGAAGGGCCCGCCCTGGACCTGCGCCGCGATGCCCAGGCGGTCGAAATGCGCCTGCAGCACCCTCTGGCCCATGCTCAGGATCTCGGGCACGCTCTTGCGCGTGTGCCCCGATCCGGTGCGCCGGTGGTACAGCACTTCCGGCACATGGCCGATGGCCGACTCGGCGATGCCCTCGGCCTGCAGCCGCTCCCAGGCCCTCAGCGCGAGGTCGTAATCCTCGGCCCCCTCGCAGGCCGCGTCGAAGCCGCCGAGGGCCTCGAACAGATCGCGACGCACCAGCATCAAGCCTCCGATGTAGGGCAGGCTGCGCAGGAAGTCCAGGTTGAAGTCCGGCTTGCAGTGCGGGTTGACGTGCTGTCCGTCGGCGCCGAGCCCGTCCTCGTCGGTGTACAGCAGGCGCCACTCCGGGTGCATGCGAAGCGCATGCTGGATCCGGAACAGCGCGTCGGGGGCGATCATGTCCTCGGCGTCGATCAGGCCCAGCCAGGACTCGCCGGAATCGAGCAGCGCGCGGTCGGCCGCCTGGATGGCCTGCGCGGCGCCGCCGGAACCGTCGATGAGCAGCAGGCGCATCGGCTTGCCGGTGGGCCATTGGCCGGCCACCGCCTGTTGCGTGGTCTTGCCGGGCATGTCCGCGCGCGTGGCGATCATGGCCAGCGCGACGCCTGGAGTTTGCGCCGGCTCCCACGAACTGCAGGTTTCCTGGGCCCAGGTGAATTCCTGCGGCAGCAGGCGGTGCGAGGGCAGCCAGGGCTGCAGCGGCGGGGCCGCGGGCGCGGCGGCCGCGCCGGGCGCCGGGGGGGGCGCCACCTGGGCCGCGCTGAGATGGGCGACCGCGATCGGGGCCTTGTAGGGCGTTCCGGCCGCGATGCGCTGGGTCTGGGCGACGAAGTCGCGCAATTGCTCCTCGAAGCGCTGCAGCAGCGAGGCATAGCGCTGTCGAACCCGGTGCACGGTGCTGCGTGCGTGTTCCAGCGCCTCGGGCGAGTGGCCCCAGGCAATTCCGTCGTCGCCGAATTCGTCCCCGGCGAAACTGGACTGGAGGTGGGGGTTGGGCAGGAACACCACCGGACAGCCGCACAGAAGGGCCTCGAGCGCGAGGGAGGAGTTCTCGTAGCAATAGAACGCCTCGCTGCGCTGGAACAGCGCGATGATCTGCTCCCGGGTCTGGATCGGGCGATTCGGCTTGATGGTGCCGCCCAGGTCGCTGAGGATCTCCGTGCTGTCCCTGGTGATGTCCAGCAGCGTGCCCCGGTGCAGCCATTGGTACTTGCTGGCGTAGAAGCAGGTGCCCTGGCGGTGAACCGCGGGGTCGGGCCGGAACAGGTTCGGGTCGGACACCGGCAGGTACAGGGTGCCCAGCGCCTTGGGGACCGAGCGGCTCAGGATGTCGGTGTGGCCCACGCAGTATTCGGAGGGCGGGAACCGGGCATCGCCGCCCAGGGCACCGGGCAGGTTGAGCAGGTAGCGAACCACCAGCGGTGCCGCGAAGGGGTTGCCGCGCAGGGTCTCGGGGTAGACGGTGACGGGCGTGCGCCCGGCCTCGAAATCCGCCGCGATCTGCTCCCTGGTGAGCACCGGCGTGCGCAGATCGGGATGGACGCCCGTGCCGGGCGGGACCGCCGCGGGGAGTATCAGGTAGGCCCTCTCCCCGCTCTCGTTGAGACTGTGGCAGAGGTGGTGCAGGACCCGAATGCCCGCCGAGGTTCGTGAATAAAAAGGCGCGAAGATGTAGTAGGGATGCCGAAGACGCGGAAAGAGGAGGCTGTGGATGTCGTCACTCGTCGAAGTCATGGCGTTCCCATCGAAAGACTGCGCGCGCAGCCACGGTCGCGTTTCCTGAATCGGGGATCATAGTGGAGCCCCCCTGGCCGCAGGCTCGGCACCCTGCTGGGGGCGCCCCGGCCGCGCGGCGGCAGGGCACCCGCTCAGAGGTACTTGAACAGGCTCAATCCCTGCAGCTGGGAAAAGGCGCTTTCCGAGGCCTGCAGGGCGGTCAGGCTCTGCTCGTACTGCGAGATGGTCGCCGGATAGTTGATGCTGGCGATGGAGGTCTGCTGGGTCTGCAGCTGCAGGGTGACGCTGGCATTTTGGCTTTGCACCGCCTGCACCTGCTGCAATCGGCTGCCGATGGCCGACTGCGTGCCCAGCAGCACGGTCTGCGCCTGATCCAGGCTGGCGAGGGTGTCGGAGATGGCCTGCGCGCGACGCGCGCTGGAGCCGCTGCTCGGCCCGCTGCCGCTGAAGGCCTGCTGCAGGTCCAGGAAACTCGCGAACAGGCTCTGCGGCTTCGAGCCGGCGATGGTGAAGCTGTCCCCGGCGGCCGGAGCCCCCAGGATCGGCACCTCGATGGCGGGGTTCGCCCCTGGCGGCAGGCCGATGCTCATGCCCGAGCTGAAGCTGCCGCTGGACACCACGCCCGAGGCCGTGAAGGTCGCGCCGCTGCCGCTGCTCACCGAGTACACCAGCCCGCCTCCGCTGGGAGCGGCGCTGAAGCTGATCTGGTATTCGGTGCCTCCCACGGTCAGCAATTGCTGGGCCAGCGAGGGGTTGTTCACCGTGCCGGGCCCGGCGGTGGCGCCACCCGTGTTGCTTGCGCTGGCCGACACGCTGAAGGTTCCGTTGCCGCCGGGGATGTTCATGAACACGGCGTTGCCGGGGTCGCCGATGGCCGTGCTCAGGCTGGGGCCCAGCGCCAGCTGGTTCTGGGCGCCGTCGCCCTGGTAGAGCACCTGGCCGTCGGACTGCAGCACGAAGGGCTGGGTCTGGGTCTGGCTGCCGGCGAACACGTAGTTGCCCTGGCCGTCCTGGGCGTTGCCATACTGCACCAGCTGCTGCAGGTAGCTCTGCATGGTGGTGGCGGCGTTTTGCAGCTGCTGCGCGTCGATGGTGCCGTTGTTCATCTGCAGCGCCAGCTGGCGCACCTGCTGCACCAGGGTGCCCACGCTTTGCAGCGTGGAGCTTTCCAGTTGCAGCGACTGCTGCGCGCTGCTGCCGTTCTGGCTGAATCCCGCCAGCTGCCCGATTTGCGCCGTGAGCGAGACGTTCTGCGCCACGGCCACCGGCTGCGCCGAGGGGTTGACCAGCGCATTGCCCGTGGACAGCTGCTGGCTCAGGGTGGTGAGCAGGGTCTGCTGCTGCAGGATGCCGCCCAGGCTGGCGGCGTAGAACTGGTTGCTGCTGATGATCTGCATCGAATGCTCCCGCGATCGCCGCTCAGGCGGACTGCACCGCCGTGATCAGCGATTGGAACAGGCTGCCGCCGATCTGGATCGCGGTGGCCGCGGCCTGGTAGGCCTGCTGGTACTGCATCAGGCGCGCGGCCTCCTGGTCGAGGTTCACTCCGGACACCGACTGCTGGGCGCTGCCCGCCTGCTGGGCCACGGCGGTGGCCGCGCTGAGCGTGCTCTGCGCCTGATTGCCCTGGGAGGCGACCTGGCCCACCAGCTGGGTATAGGCGCCTTGCAGCGACAGCGTGCCGTTGCTCAGGGTGTCGGCACTTTGCAGCGCCGCCATGCCGCGCGCGTTGCCACCGTTGCCGGGACCTCCAGGGCTGAGAGTGAAGGCATCGCCCGACACCGCGACGTTGCCGCTCAGGTTCACGCTCCAGTAGCCTCCCGGCGGATTCGAGCCATAGGCCACGTCGATGGTCGTGCCGCTGCCGCCCAGTGAGACGCTTGCGCTGGCCAGCACCGTGTTGGAGCCAGGTTGGGTGACGATGAATCCCACGCTTGAGCCGCTGGTGCCTCCACTGCTGAGGGTGATCTGCAGCGTGGTGGGCACGTTGACCCCGGAGACCACGATCGCACCCGCGCTCCCCGAGGCATACTGCCCACCGGACAGCGCGAGGTTGCCCAGGTTGCCATCCTGCAGGGTGCCCGAGACGATCTGCCCGGCGCTGCTGACGTAGGGGGCGGCCGCGGCGATGGACTTCGGATCGTTCAGCAGGGAGCGG
>DAIDHU010000291.1 GCA_027451915.1 Thiomonas sp.
ATGAGGAGTGTTCGACAAGAGCAGGGGCAGCGACAATCTAGCCGAAACCCCGGGGACTTGCTGATGGCCCGGCTCGCGACGGACGGGCCGCGCGCGGGAGCCTGGAAATCACGACAAAATGAAACAAAAGAAACCAGGAAAGACGTCCGGCGGCTTGTCATGAGCCTTGCATGTTGGCTGCGAACAATCGCCCCCGGCCCTCGCATGGCAGCCGCGCAGGACGCGGCGCCGTCGAGGTTCCTGCCTCGTTTCGCTTCAGGGAGCCTTCCACATGCTGCGCAAGACCTTGCTCGCCACCGCCGTGATCGCCGCCGCGATCGGGGCCGGCGCCTCCGCCTCCACGGCGAGCGCCTCGCCCTTCCACCACGGCGATGACCACGACCACGACCACCTCGGCCTGCGCGCCGAGGCCTACCCGACGGCCACGCCGATCAAGCACATCGTGGTGCTGTTCAACGAAAACGTGTCCTTCGACCACTATTTCGCCACCTACCCGAAAGCGACGAATCCGGGCGGCGAGACGCCCTTTCACGCGCGTCGCGGAACCCCCGCTGTCAACGGCCTGAACGCCGCGCTGCTGCTGGACAACCCCAACGAGACCAACCCCGCCAACGGCAGCGGCGCGGCCAATCCCTTCCGGCTCGATCCCAGCCAGGCCGCGACCGCCGACCAGAACCACGCCTACACGCCCGAGCAGTTCGCCTACGACGGCGGCAAGGCCGACCTGTTTCCCAAGTACACCGGACGCGGCACGACCGGCGGGGTCGGCGCCTTCGGCACCAACGGCCAGGTCATGGGCTACTACGACGGCAACACCGTGACGGCGCTGTGGAATTACGCGCAGCACTTCGCGATGAGCGACGACGCCTACACCGACACCTATGGTCCGTCCACGCCCGGCGCGCTGGAAGTGGTCTCGGGCCAGACCGATGGCGTGACCCTGGTGAAGACGACCAAGCAGCCCTTCACGCTGGCTGCGGGCTCCTACTACATCCGCGATGGCGCCGGCGGCTACGCGCTGATCAGCGACGTCGATCCCGCCTACGACCTGTGCTCCAGCCCCAGCGACCAGATCCTCATGCAGGGTCGCAACATCGGGGACCTGCTCAACGCCCGCGACATCTCCTGGGGCGGCTTCATGGGCGGCTTCAACCTGAGCAAGGTCAACGCCAACGGCACCACCCGCTGCAAGCGCAGCTCGACCTCGAGCTACACCGGCACCACCACCGATTACATCCCGCACCACAACTGGTTCCAGTACTTCCCCTCGACGGCCAATCCGACGCACGCGCGTCCGTCGTCGGTGCAGGCCATCGGCCGCACCGACGAGCCGGGCACGCGCACCCCGGATCCGGCGAACCACGAGTACGGCCTGAACGACTTTTTCGCGGCGGTCAAGGCGGGCAATTTCCCGGCCGTCAGTTTCCTGAAGGCGCCGGCCTTCCAGGATGCACACGCCGGCTACTCGGATCCGCTGGACGAGCAGGCCTTCGTGGCCAAGGTGGTGAACTTCCTGGAGCAGCAGCCGCAATGGAAGGACACCGCGGTGATCGTCACCTATGACGATTCGGACGGCTGGTACGACCATGCCTTCGCCACGCCGACCAACCCGTCCTTCGACCAGCAGGCCGACCAGCTCGATGGTCCCGGCGTGTGCGGAAGCGGCACGCCCCAGGCGGGCCTGAAGGGCCAGCCTGTCAACGGCCGCTGCGGCCCCGGCACGCGCATTCCCTTCCTGGTGATCTCGCCCTGGGCCAAGACCAACTACGTGAGCCACCAGCGCATCTCGCTGGCTTCGGTGACCCGGTTCATCGAGGACAACTGGCTGCACGGCGAACGCCTGGGCGGCGGCTCCTTCGACGCCACCACCGGCAGCATCATGGACATGTTCCGCTTCGCCGGCGACCACGACGGCGACGACCGCGGCCGGCAGCATGGCCGCTGGCAGGGGCATGCCGGTCGCCTGGGTGCTCCGCTGTTCCTGGATCCGACCACCGGCGTCGTGCTGCGCGCAGCGCCGGCCGGCAGCAACTCGCCGAGCTCCAGCTGATGTCCCTGCGCGCCTTGCTGGTGGCGGCTACAGCCGCCTTCCTGACGGGCGCGGCCGGTGCCGCGGAGCCGCCGGGCCTTGCGCCCGCCGGCTCCGCGCCGACTGGTACCCCGGTCGCGGTGCTGCCCGACGGCGGCAATCCGCACCCGGTGCATCTGGTGCTGCCGCCGCGCAAGCCGCTGAGCGCCGTGGCCAGGCTCGGGCGCACCCTGTTCTTCGATCCGAGGCTTTCAGGCTCGGGACGCGTGTCCTGCGCCTCCTGCCACAGTCCCCGGCATGCCTACGGCCCGCCGAACGCGCTGCCGGTGCAGATCGGCGGCTCGCGCATGAACCGTTTCGGCGTGCGCGCGGTGCCTTCGCTGGAATACCTGTATCGCCAGCAGAATTTCAGCATCGGGCCCGACAACGAGGAAAACGAGACCATCACCCTGCAGCAGCTGGTGCAGCTGGGCAGGCAGTCGCGGCGCCTGCGCAAGACCGCGCGGGACACGGCGGCCACGGCCGCCAGCCTGGTGCCCCAGGGCGGCCTGTTCTGGGACGGCCGGGTCAATACCTTGCAGCAACAGGCCGACGGCCCGCTGTTCAACCCGCTGGAGATGGACGCGGGCAGCGTGGCCACGGTGGCCGCGAAGTTGCGTAGCGGGGGCTATGCCAGACGGTTCGAGCAATTGTTCGGTCCCGGCATGCTGGGCAACTCGCGCTTCCTGGTCAGCGAGGCCCTGTTCGCGCTGGCCCGGTTCCAGATCGAGGACCCCAGTTTCCATCCCTTCAGCAGCAAGTATGACGCCTGGCTGCAGGGCAAGGCGCGCTTCACCCCCTCCCAGGCGCGCGGCTATGTCGCCTTCAACGATCCCCGCAAGGGCGACTGCGCCGCTTGCCATCTCGACCGCCCCGGAGCCGATGGCCAGCCGCCGCTGTTCACCGACACCCAATTCGAGGCGCTGGGGGTGCCGCGCAACCCGGCGATCCCGGCCAATCGCAACCCGCGCTATCACGATCTTGGCCTGTGCGGGCCCTACCGCACCGACCTGGCGCGGCAGACCCAGTACTGCGGCATGTTTCTCACCCCCACGCTGCGCAACGCGGCCACGCGCCATGTGTTCTTCCACAACGGCGTCTACCACAGCCTGGCGCAGGTGCTCGACTTCTATGATTTCCGGGACACACGCCCGGGGCGCATCTACCCCGTGGTGAACGGCAAGGTCGACAAGTACGACGACCTTCCCGCGCGCTACCGGGCGAACGTCGATCGCAGCGACCCGCCCTTCGATCGCGCGGCGGGGCAGGCGCCGGCGATGAGCGCGCGCGACATGCGCGACATCATCGCCTTCCTGCAAACCCTCAACGACGGCTGGCGGAGGGGGCCGTCAATCCCCGAGTTGCGATAGGTCGCGCACCGCGCCCTTGTCGGCGCTCATGGCCAGCTTCGCGTAGGCCTTGAGCGCGGCCGAGACCCGGCGCTGGCGCGGCTGCGCCGGCTTCCAGCCCCTGGCGTCCTGCTCGGTGCGGCGACGCTGCAACTCGGCCTCGTCGACCAGCACGTCGATGGCGCGGCGGGGGATGTCGATGCGGATGCGGTCGCCGTCGCGCACCAGCCCGATGGCCCCTCCCGCGGCGGCCTCGGGCGAGACATGGCCGATGGACAGCCCGGCGGTGCCGCCGGAGAAGCGCCCGTCGGTGACCAGCGCGCATTGCTTGCCCAGGCCCTTGGACTTCAGGTAGGAGGTGGGGTAGAGCATTTCCTGCATGCCCGGACCGCCGCGCGGGCCCTCGTAGCGGATCACCACCACGTCGCCAGGCTGCACCTCGTCGCCCAGGATGCCCTTGACCGCGTCGTCCTGGCTTTCGTACACGCGTGCACGACCCTCGAAGGTGTAGAGCGCTTCGTCCACGCCGGCGGTCTTGACCACGCAGCCGTCGGCGGCGATGTTGCCGTACAGCACGGCCAGGCCGCCTTCCTTGTTGTAGGCGTGCTCGATGCTGCGGATGCAGCCCTTGCTGCGGTCCAGGTCCAGGCTTTCCCAGCGCGTGTCCTGGCTGAAGGCCACCTGCGTGGGGATGCCCGCCGGGCCGGCGCGGTAGAAACTGCGGATGGCCTCGTCCCCGGTGGCCAGCACGTCGTAGCGCGCCAGCGCCTCGCCCAGGGTGGGCGAGTGCACGGTGGGCACGCTGGTGTCGAGCAGCCCGCCGCGGGCCAGTTCCCCGAGGATGCCCATGATGCCCCCCGCGCGGTGCACATCCTCCACGTGGTAATGGCTGGAAGGCGCCACCTTGCACAGATTGGGCACGCGGCGCGAGAGCTGGTCGATGTCGGTCATGCCGAAGTCCAGTTCGGCCTCCTGCGCCGCGGCCAGCAGGTGCAGGATGGTGTTGGTGGAGCCGCCCATCGCGATGTCCAGGGTCATCGCGTTGGAGAAGGCGGCGTGGCTGGCGATGTTGCGCGGCAGCACCGAGGCGTCACCCTGTTCGTAATAGCGCCTGCACAGCTCCACCACCAGGCGCCCGGCGCCCAGGAACAACTGCTTGCGGTCGGCGTGCGTGGCCACCACCGTGCCGTTGCCCGGCAGCGCCAGGCCCAGGGCCTCGGTCAGGCAGTTCATCGAGTTGGCGGTGAACATGCCCGAGCAGGAGCCGCAGGTGGGGCAGGCCGAACGCTCGACGTCGGCGACCTCGGCATCGGAGACCTTCGGATCGGCGGCCATCACCATGGCGTCGATCAGGTCGATCTTTTTCAACGTGGCGGTGCCGGCCAGGCGCGTGGTGCCGGCCTCCATCGGGCCGCCGGAGACGAACACCACGGGGATGTTCAGGCGCATCGCGGCCATGAGCATGCCCGGGGTGATCTTGTCGCAGTTGGAAATGCACACCAGCGCGTCGGCGCAATGCGCATTGACCATGTACTCGACGGAGTCGGCGATGATGTCGCGGCTGGGCAGGGAATACAGCATGCCGTCGTGGCCCATGGCGATGCCGTCGTCCACCGCGATGGTGTTGAATTCCTTGGCCACCCCGCCGGCGGCCTCGATTTCGCGTGCCACCAGCTGGCCCAGGTCCTTCAGGTGCACATGCCCCGGCACGAACTGGGTGAAGGAATTGGCCACGGCAATGATCGGCTTGCTGAAGTCGTCATCCTTCATGCCGGTCGCGCGCCACAGCGCGCGCGCTCCGGCCATGTTGCGCCCGGCGGTGGAGGTCTTGGAACGATAGGCTGGCATGGCTGCTCCTGGGGAAAAGGGGGCTCCGGCAGGAATCTACGTCAGTTCGTGCTGGGAGTGAAATCTATAATTCGACGTGGTTTAAGTCGCAAAAGCTATCACACGTGGACACCCGACAGCTCCGGCATTTCCTGGCGGTGGCCGAGACCCTGCATTTCGGCCGCGCCGCGCAGCGTCTGCGCATGACCCAGCCGCCGCTGAGCCAGTCCATCCGCGCGCTCGAGCGCGAGCTGGGCGCGCAACTGTTCGTGCGCACCCGGCGCAGCGTGGCGCTCAGCGCCTTCGGCGAACAATGGCTGCCCCATGTGCGCGCGCTGCTGCAGGGGCACGAGGCTCTGGCCGCCACCGCGCGGCGCCTGCTGGGCGGGGATCTCGGCCGGCTGGAGATTTCCTTTGTCAGCACCGCGGACTACAGCATCCTGCCCGAGCTGGTGCGGCGATTTCGCGAACGCCATCCCGAGGTGGAGCTGTCGCTCACCGAGGCGACCAGCGACGTGCAGATCGCCTCGCTGCTGGAGGGCAGGACCCATGTAGGCATCATCCTGCCCGACGGCCAGGAATCGATGCCGGAGCTCCTGTGCTACCGAAGGCTCGAATCCGAGCCCCTGGTGGCCGCGGTTCCCGAGAGCTGGGTGGAGCAGCGGCGCATCGTGCCCACGCGCGGGCGCCTGGCCCGATCCGCCGTGGTCGCTTCGCCCCTGGTGCTGTTCCCGCGCCACGTCGCGCCCCTGTTCTACGACAAGGTGGTCGGCTACTGCTCGGCCTCGGGCGGGCAGGTCGCCATCGCGCAGCACGCGATCCAGATGCAGACCATCGTCAGCCTGGTGTCGGCCGGCATGGGCATCGCCCTCGTGCCGGCCTCCTTGCGCAGGCTGGCGCGCGCTGGGGTGCGCTACCTGGAACTGCAGGACGCCCCGAGCCTGGCAATAGGCATGGTCTGGCGCGCCGACCGCATGTACCCGGTGCTG
>DAIDHU010000292.1 GCA_027451915.1 Thiomonas sp.
AACGTCCTGCCAGACCTCTGGCCGCCGGCGTGCTCGCCGGCCTGTCAGCGCGTCATCGCGCCGTGGCCAGGGTGGGGGAATTTAGGTGGCCAAAGGTGGGGGAGTTTGGGTGGCCATCGGGGCGCTACATGCTCCCGCAAACCGGCTTGCACTAAGCTGTCGGCCCATCGCTGCACAGCCTGGACCGCCCGCCCGCGCATGAACCAACTGGTCAATGATCCACTCGCGGATCTGCCGAGCCAATCGCAGGGCCTGTTGCAAGGCCTGCTCGGCAACGCCCTGGTGGGCATGTATCTCGGCCAGGACGGCCGTTTCGTGTACGTCAACCCCTGGCTGGCCGGGCTGTTCGGATATACGCAGCGCGAGTTGTGCAGCGGGATGGGGCCGCTGGACCTGACGGCGCAGGAGTGCCGTGAACAGGTGAGGGCCGAAATCGACCGGCGCACGCGAGGCGAGGTGCTGTCCAGCCAATACGGATTCCAGGCCCTGCATCGCGACGGCAGGACCTTCGAGGTCGAGGTGTTCAGCATCGCGACCGAGCTCGGAGGCCGCCCCGCGGTGATCGGTATCCTGCACGACGTCTCCGCGCGGGAGCAGGCGGCGCGCGCACTGGCGGACCAGCTGCGCCTGACCGAGACCCTCATCGAGACCATCCCCGGCCCGCTGTTCTACAAGGACGAACGCGGGATCTACCTGGGTTGCAACCACGCCTTCGAGGATTTCCTGCGACGCCCCCGCGAACAGATCGTGGGCAAGTCGGTGTATGAGGTCTCGCCCAGGGAGCTGGCCGATCTGTACCGCGCAGCCGACGAAGCGCTGTTCCGGCAGCGCGGGGCGCAGACCTACGAGGCGGTGGTGGAGAACGCGCAGGGCGAGCGCCGTGACGTGGTGTTCTACAAGGCCACCTTCGACAAGGCCGACGGCAGCCTGGGAGGGCTGCTGGGCGTGATCCTGGACATCACCGAGCGCAAGAGTCTGGAGCGCAAGGTGTGGGAGCAGGCCCATCACGACGCACTGACCGGGTTGCCGAACATGCGCTGGCTGCGCGAGCAGCTGGCGGGGGCGGTCGAGGCGGCCGGGCGTCGCGGGGAGCCGGGCCTGGCCTTGCTGTTCATCGACCTGGATCGGTTCAAGGAGGTCAACGACACACTCGGGCACGCCGCGGGCGATGAATTGCTGGTGGAGGCCACCGGGCGCCTGCGCGGGGTGTTGCGCGCCTGCGACCTCGTCGGCCGCCAGGGAGGAGACGAGTTTCTCGTGCTGGTCGATCAGGTGCGCACACCGGAGCAGGCCGAGGCCGTCGCCGCGACGGCCGTGGAGGTCCTGGCGCGGCCCTTCGTCCTGCAGGGCCGGGAAATCCGCCTTTCGGCCAGCGTGGGCATCGCGCTGTACCCGCAGGACGGGGAGGACGTGGAGACCCTGATCCGTTTCGCGGATCAGGCCATGTACGCCGCCAAGGCCGCCGGGCGCGCCGGATTCCGCCGTTTCTCGCGGGAGATGCAGGAGCAGCTGGCGCGACGCCAGACCATGGGAGAGGACCTGGGGCAGGCGCTGGAGCGGGGACAGCTGGCTCTGGAGTACCAGCCGATCGTCCATTTGCGCACGGGGCGCGTGGACAAGGTCGAGGCGCTGCTGCGCTGGAACCACCCGCGCCTGGGGACGCTGCAACCGGCGGAATTCCTCCCCATCGCTGCCGAGCTCGGGGTGGTGGGCAGCATCGACCGGTGGATCCTGGGTCGGGTGATCGAGGCGATCCGCGCCTGCTCCGCCGCGCGTCCCTCCCGGCCGGTGCAGCTGGCCGTCAAGCTGTCCTCCCCCCAGATGGCCGCGGGCGCCTGCCAGGCCTGCCTGGCGGCCCTGGGCGCGGCGGGCCTGGATCCGCGGCTGCTCGCCGTGGAGCTGACGGAGGATTCCCTGCAGGACGGACGGGCCCGCGCCATCGAGGGGCTGCAGGCCCTGCGCTCGGCCGGGATCGACATCGACCTGGACGAGTTCGGCAGCGGCCATTCAGCCTTCTCGCACTTCCGCGACAGACTGGTCAGTAATCTCAGGATCGATCCCTCGCTGGTCTGTGGCCTGTCCGCGGATCCGAACGGAAAGGTCATCGTCGATGCCCTGATCGCCATGGCGCACAAACTGGGCCTGAAGGTGACGGCCGAGGGCGTGCAGAGCCTGCAGCAGCGCGAGCTGCTGGCGCGAAGCGGCTGCGATTTCGGGCAGGGCAGCCTGCTGGGCGAGCCGATGTCCCTTCAGGATCTGCTGGGTTTCATCGCAGCGCGCTGAACGGGCGGAGTCCCGAGCCGGCTGCGGCAGGCCGCGCAGGGTCCGGGGATGCAGGGTGAGCATCGGGAATGCGCGGATAAGCAAACCACACTTTAACTAAAAGTGTATTGCAGCTAGAATCCGCTCCATGAGGGTCTCAAGGGAAGAGCTCGTCGCCGTCCTCGCCCAGTTCAATCCCTGGTGGCGGGGCGAGGCCATTGCGGACCTGCCCACCTGGCGGCGCGCGGCCTTCCGTGAACTCCACGCCTGGATGACCGCGCCGCCGGCCCCCCGGGCCGTGATGCTCTCCGGCGCGCGGCAGATCGGCAAGACCACCCTGATGCTGCAGGCGGCGGATGTGCTGCTGCGCGCCGGGGTTCCCGCCGCCAATATCCTCTACGCCACCTTCGACCACCCGATCCTGAAGCTGGCCGGCATCGACGCCGTCGTCGAGGCCTGGCGCGAGCGTGAGCCGCGCGCGGAGGGGCCGGAGTACCTGCTGCTCGACGAAGCCCAGTTCATCCGCGACTGGGGCACTTGGGTCAAGCACCAGGTCGACTTCCGCAAGGACCGGCGCATTGCCTTCACCGGCTCGGCCATGCCGCTGGCGGAGGCCGACCAGGAATCCGGCGTCGGACGCTGGCACACGATCCGGCTGACCACGCTGTCGTTCTACGAGTACCTGCAGATCAAGCGTGTGCAATTGCCCGAGCTGCCCAGGCTGCGCAGCCTGCGCGACCTGTTCGATTGGGCGCCGGCGGAGTTCTACCGCGCCGCCGACCTTGCCGGCGCGTACGTCGGCCACTTCCACGAGTACCTGGTGCGCGGCGGCTTTCCGCAGTCCGCACAGGTGGACAGCGTCACACAGGCGCAGCGGCTGCTGCGCGAGGACATCATCGACAAGGTGCTCAAGCGCGACATGACGGCGCTGTTCGGCGTGCGCCGCGTGCTGGATCTGGAGCACACCTTCCTCTACCTGTGCCTGCACGACGGCGGCCTGCTGGACATGGTGGATCTGTGTGGCAACCTCGAAGTCAAGCGCCCGACGGCGCAGCACTTCATCGAGCTGCTGGAGGCCACGCACCTGATCTACCGTCTGGCGCCGTACGGCTACGGCAAGGACCTGCTGCGCGCGCGCTTCAAGATCTACCTGGCCGACGCGGCCATTGCGCCGGCGGTGATGCTCAAGGGCAAGGCCCTCCTGGAGGACGCCGCGGCGCTGGGCGTGGGCACCGAGACGGCCGTGTTCAAGCACCTGTTCGCCCGCTACTACCCGCAGAACGTGCGCTTCTCGTACTGGCGCGGCAAGCGCGAACCGGAGGTCGATCTTCTCGCCGAAGTCGGCGGCGAGTTGATCCCCTTCGAGGTGAAGTACCGCGCCCGGCACACCGGCGCGCGGGAATGGAAAGGCCTGGTCGAGCTGTGCCGGGCCAAGCGCATCGCGCGTGGCTATGTCGTCACGAAGTCGCTCGACGACTTCGGAACCATGCAGGGCTTGCCCGTGTCCTCACCCGATGCGCAGACGACCGCCACGCAGATCATGCGTATTCCGGCACCATTGCTCTGCTACTGGATGGGCGCGACTGAACTGCCGGAGGGCCAAGGATGCTGAAGCTCACGGTTGCACCGGAGCCCGTGCGTGCCGCCTCAGGAGCGGGCCCAGCGCAGGACCAGCGGATCGAGGCGCCGCGCCGTCTCCAGCAGGCCGCGCAGGGTCTGGGGATGCAATGCGGGCAGCGGGTGGCGCGGGGCCGGGCAGGCGATCACGCCCCCGGCGTGCATCAGCGCCTTGGCGGCGAGCAGCCCGGCCTGGCGGTTCTCGTAGTTGATCAGCGGCAGCCAGCGCTGGTAGTGCTCGTAGGCCTGGTCGCGGCGACCCGCGGCCCAGTGCTCGAGGATCGGGCGGATACCGTCGGGGTAGGCGCCGCCGGTCATCGAGCCGGTGGCCCCGGCCTCCAGGTCGGGCAGCAGGGTGATGGCTTCCTCGCCGTCCCAAGGGCCTTCGATGGCCTCGCCGCCGAGTTCGATGAGCTCACGCAGCTTGGAGGCCGCGCCCGGAGTCTCGATCTTGAAATAGGCCAGGGGCTCGATCTCGCGCGCCATGCGTGCCAGGAAGGCCGCGCTCAGCGGGGTGCCGCTGGCGGGCGCGTCCTGCACCATGATGGGGATGCGGATGGCCTCGGCCACGCGGGCGAAATGCTCGTGGATGCCGGCTTCGCCCACGCGGAAGGTGGCGCCGTGGTACGGGGGCATCATCATGACCATCGCGGCGCCCAGTGCCTGGGCCTGCACGGCGCGCGCGCGCACGATCTGCGTGGCGTAGTGGCTGATGGTCACGATCACCGGGACGCGTCCTGCGACATGCTCCAGGATCACGCGCTGGATCTGGTCGCGCTCGGCGTCGGACAGCGCGAACTGCTCGGAGAAATTGGCCAGCAGGCACAGGCCGTCCGAGCCGGCGTCGATCATGAAGTCCACGCAGCGCAGCTGGCTTTCGAGGTCCAGCGTGCCGTCGGCATGGAAGGTGGTCGGCACCACCGGAAAGATGCCGCGGTAGCGCGCGGGGCGGGATGGGCTCATCGAGGGTCTCCGGGAAAGGGGCGCTGGGTAGGGTCGCGGGGTTTCAGGTCCAGCCGGCGTCGACCTTGAACTCCTGGGCCGTGCACATCAAGGCGTCGTCGGAGGCCAGGAACAGCACCATGCGGGCGATGTCCTGCGGCAGCATCTTGTCGGGCAGGCATTGCATGCGCTGGATTTCCTGTTCGCCGTTGGCGTCCAGCCACAGGCGCATCTGCCGCTCGGTCATGACCCAGCCGGGGGACACGGTGTTGATGCGAATGCGATCGTGCCCCAGGCTGCGCGCCAGGCCGCGGGTGAGCCCGTCCACCGAGGACTTGGCCACCGCGTAGCAGGGGTAGCCGCTTCCCTTGGCCTGCCAGCCGGTGGATCCCAGGTTGATCACGCTGCCGAAGCCCAGGCGGCGCATGCCCGGCAGCACCGACTGGATGGCGAAAAAGGCCGGGCGCTGGTTGATGGCGATGCGCTCGTCGTAGTACTGCGGGGTGACCTGCTCGATGTCGTGCCGATCGTCGCTGGCCACGTTGTTGACCAGCACCGCGAAATCCCCCAACTGCGCCGCGGCGCGCCCGATGGCGTCCTGCAGGGCGCCGATGTCGCGCACGTCGCAGCGCTCCCACCAGGGGCGCTGCAGCCCGGCCGCCTGCAGGCGCTCGGCCAGGGCCTCGCTGGATGCCGCGTCGATGTCGACGAAACCCACGCGCGCGCCCTGGGCGACGAAGGCGGCAACGATCTCGGCGCCGATGCCGCTGCCGCCGCCGGTGACGAACACGCCGCGCCCTCGCAGGCTGGGGTAGCTGGCCAGGCGGGCAGGCTCGACGGGCGCGCGCAGGGCGGTGGCGGGGTTCTGGGTGCTCATGTCTTGCTCCACGGAGAAGGAATGGTCGGAAGAAGGATCAGCGTGCCGCGGGCAGTTCCCAGCGGCCGTCCACCAGGCGGCGCAGCCCCAGCGGATTGGCCTCGCGCAGGGCCTCGGGCAGCAGCGGGTCGGGGCAGTCCTGGTAGCACACGGGGCGCAGGAAGCGCTCGATGGCCAGGGTGCCCACCGAGGTGCTGCCGGGCGCGGTGGTGGCGGGCCAGGGCCCGCCGTGCACCATGGCGTGGCAGACCTCGACCCCGGTGGGAAAGGCATTGAACAGCAATCGTCCCACGCGGCCCTCGAGCGCCGAGATCAGGGCCGTGTGCCGGCCCAGCTCGGCGGGCTCGGCGTGCACGGTGGCGGTGAGCTGGCCGGCCAGGGCGCGCGCCAGCTCGGGCATGCGCGCCGGGTCGTCGACTTCGACGATCAGGCCGGTGGGTCCGAACACCTCCTCGGCCAGCTGGGGCTGGGCCAGGAAGTCCCGCGCGCCGACCCGGAACACATGCGGAGCGACGCGTTCGGCGTCGTCGCTGCCCTCGGCCGCCAGGCGAACTCCGCGTCCCTCGGCCACGCGGCGGGTCCCGGCGCGGTAACCGGCCAGGATGCCGGCGCCCAGCATGGCCTGCGCGCCCTGCTGGCGCGCCGCCTCGGCCAGGGCCGTGCAAAAGGCCTCCAGGCTCGCTCCGCGCGGCGCGAACACCAGCCCGGGGTTGGTGCAGAACTGGCCGGCGCCCAGGCTGAGCGAGCCGAGGTAGCCGCGTGCCAGCGCAGCGGGATCGCGTGCCAGCGCCTCGGGGAGCAGGAACATGGGGTTGACGCTGCCCATTTCCGCGTACACGGGGATGGGCTCGGAGCGCGCCTGCGCGGCGCGCGCCAGCGCGGTGCCTCCGGCGAAGGAACCGGTGAACGCCACGGCGGCGATGCAGGGATGCTCGACCAGCATGCGTCCCACGTCATGGCCGGCGCCGTGGACCATGGAGAACACGCCCTGCGGCATGCCGCAGGCTTGGACGGCGCGGCGAATCGCGTCGGCGGCCAGGTCCGAGGTGAGCGGGTGCCCGGGATGCGCTTTGATCACCACCGGGCAGCCGGCCGCCAGGGCCGAGGCGGTATCGCCACCCGCGACCGAGAAGGCCAGTGGAAAGTTGCTGGCTCCGAACACCGCGACCGGGCCCAGGGGCACGCGATACTGGCGCAGGTCCGGGCGCGGCGGGCTGCGCCGCGCATCGGCGTGGTCGATGCGCACGCCGAGGTAGTCGCCCGCGCGCACGACCTCGGCGAACAGGCGCAGCTGTCCGGTGGTGCGCGCCAGTTCGCCACGCGCACGCGCCTCGGGCAGGGAGGTCTCGCGCGGCACGCTGCGGGCGAAGCCTTCGGCCTCGGCTTCGAGCTCTGCGGCCACGCGTTCCAGGAAGGCGGCGCGCGCCGGCGCCGGC
>DAIDHU010000293.1 GCA_027451915.1 Thiomonas sp.
CGACGAGCCCTCGATGGGCCTGTCGCCCATCATGGTGGACAAGATCTTCGAGGTGGTCACGGAGATCGCCAGGCAGGGGGTGACCATCCTGCTGGTGGAGCAGAACGCCAAGCGGGCGCTGGAGCTGGCGCAGCGCGGCTACGTGCTGGACTCGGGCAACATGACCATGGGCGGAGAGGCTTCCACCCTGCTCGACGACCCGCGCGTGCGCGCCGCCTACCTGGGAGAATAGGGGCTTTCGTCGAATCACATCCCCGGGGAGCAGGCATGGCACTGAAGGCAACCATCCACAAGGCCGAGGTGCAGCTGGCCGACATGGATCGCAACCACTATGCCGATCTGTCGCTGACCATCGCGCGGCATCCCTCCGAGACCGACGAGCGCATGATGGCGCGCCTGCTGATGTACGCGCTGCATGCGCAGGAGGGCATCGCCCTGGGCAAGGGCCTGTCCGACGTTGAGGAGCCCGCGGTGTGGGTGAAGGACATGACCGGTGCGATCCAGTTGTGGATCGACATCGGTCAGCCCGACGAGGTGCGCCTGCGCAAGGCCTGCGGGCGCGCCGGGCAGGTCGTGGTGCTGTGCTACGCGAGCAGCTGCGACATCTGGTGGAAGCAGATCGAATCCCGGCTCGCGCGCCTGCGCAACCTGACCGTGCTGCGCATGCCGGCCGAGACGGCCCAGGCCCTGGCGGGCCTGGCCGAGCGCTCCATGCGCCTGCAATGCCTGGTGCAGGATGGCGCCGTCTCCCTGAGCAGCGATGCGGCGACGGTCGAGGTCGAGCTAGTCACGCTCAGGAGCGCGCTGGCCGACGGCCGGGTCCAGGCTTGATGCATCCAGCCATTCCCGCCATACCGCCAGCAGCACCGCCAGCACGACCGGCCCCAGGAACATGCCCACCAGGCCGAACGCGGCCAGGCCGCCCAGCACTCCGAAGATCACCAGCACGAAGGGCACACGGGTGCTGCCGCTGATCACCAGCGGGCGCACCAGGTTGTCCACCCAGCTGACCACCAGCAGGCCCCACAGCAGCAAGCCGACCCCGGCCCCGATGCGTCCCTGCAGCAGCAGCCAGAGGGCAGCGGGCACCCACACCAGGGGGGTGCCGAAGGGCGCCAATGCGAACAGCGCGGTGACCGCGGCCAGCAGCACGGGCGCGGCGAGCCCGGCCCACCAGTAGCCCAGGCCGGCGAACAGCCCCTGGACCAGGGCGGTGGCGAGCAGGCCCCACAGCACCGCGCGGGTCATTTCGGCGGCCGCCTGCAGGTAGGCGTCCACGCGCGGGCCCAGCAGGTGCCGGGATACCGCCTGAACCTGGCGCAGGCCGCGTTCGCCGTCGCGGTACACGAAGAACAGGGTCAGCAGCGCGAAGCCGAACTTGGCCGCGTTGCGACCGGCGCCACCGAGCAGCGCGAAGGCCTGCTCGGCGGCCTGCGCGCTCCAAGGCGCGCTGCGCAAGCGGCTCGCGAACTGCGCGCTCGACAGATCGCGCAGCAGATCCTGCAGCATGGCGCCGAGCAAGGGCAGGCGCGCCAGCGCCTCGGGCAGGCGCAGCGCGCCCTCCGACAGGCGCGCGCCGGCCTCGGCGATCGCGCGCACCAGTTCGTCGCGCAGCAACACCCCCAGCCACAGCGCCGGAAGCACGAAGGCCAGTGCCACCGCCAAGGTCATGAGCATGGCCGCCAGCACGGGGTGTCGCGCCAGGCGTGCGCGCAGGCGCTCGAACAGGGGCCAGGTCCCCAGGCCCAGGATCACCGCCCAGGCCATCGCGGCCAGGAAGGGCCGCAGCACCAGGTAAGCCAGGCCCAGCAGCAGGAGCAACAGCAGGCCCAGCGTGATGCGGCGCAGCGCCAGCTGGGGCGCCGGGACCGTCATGTTCGGGCCCTGTTCACAGCCCTGGAGCTCAGCCGCGCGCGCCCTGCAGGGCCGCGATGCGCTGCTCCAGCGGCGGATGGCTGGCGAACCATTCCGTCCACGCCGGGCGGTCGGTGATGCCGGCGGTGGCCAGGTTTCGCGGCAGCCCGCCGGGCTGCATTTCGCCCAGGCGGCGCAAGGCGCCGATCATGGGCTGCGGGCTGCCGAGCAGGCGCGCCGAGCCAGCGTCGGCGCGGAATTCGCGCTGGCGCGAGAACCACGCGACGATCATGCTGGCCAGCACCCCGAACAGGATGTCGCACACCAGCGTGGTCACGAAATAGCCCATGCCGGGGCCGCGGTCCTCGGCGTCGCCGCGGCGCAGCGCCGAGTCGACCAGGAAGCCCACCACCCGCGAGAGGAACACGACGAAGGTGTTGACCACGCCCTGGATCAGGGTCAGCGTGACCATGTCGCCGTTGGCGACGTGGCTGATTTCGTGGCCCAGGACCGCGGCGGCCTGTTCGCGCGACATGGTCTGCAGCAGGCCCGTGGACACGGCCACCAGCGCGTGGTCGCGGCGCGCGCCGGTGGCGAAGGCATTGGGCTCGCCTTCGTAGATGGCCACTTCGGGCATGCCGATGCCCGCGCTGGTCGCCAGGCGCGACACGGTGTCGAGCAACCAGGCCTCGGCCTGGTCGCGCGGCTGCTCGATGACCTGCGCCCCGGTGCTGAACTTGTCGATGGTCTTGGACAGCAGCAGCGAGATGAAGGCGCCGCCGAAGCCGATGACCGCGGCGAAGCCCAGCAGCGCCGGCAGGTTCAGGCCGTAGGCGCCCAGGAAGCGGTCCAGCCCCAGCAGGCGTGTGATCACGCCGAGCACGACGAGTACCGCGAGGTTGGTGGCGAGGAACAGCAGGATGCGCTTCATGGTCGTATTTCAGGCGAAGGCCTACAGGAATCGGACAGACGCCGGCTCAGGCGATGGGCTGGATGCCGGCGAGCAGCCAGCCGGTGCTGCGGTCGCTGGGGCGCGTGAAATGCCAGACTTCGTCGAAGGAGTCGGCTCCATCGGCCTGGGGCCGCTCGCGCAACAGCCCGGAAAAGCGCACGCTGACCAGTTCGGCAAGCGGGTGTTCGACATGCTCCAGCATATGGGCCTGCAGGCTCAGCACCTCGGTGCTGCTCGCCGCATCCCCGAGCCGGATCAAGTCCCGGCGAAATTGTTCGAACAGCTCCGGGGTGCTGGCATCGCGCAGAGTGTGCAGGTCGCCCTCGTCGTTGGCCTTCTGCAGGCGCAGGAACAGCTCGCGTGCACGTTCGACGAAAGCCTCGGCGTCGAAGCTGGCGGGAATCGAGGCGCCCGCGGCGACCGGCGCCGGGCCC
>DAIDHU010000294.1 GCA_027451915.1 Thiomonas sp.
CTGCTGCAGGCACAGGCCTCCAAGGCCGAGGTGCTGGGCCTGGCCAATGCCGGCGGGGATTCGGTGAACTCCATCAAGCAGGCGACCCAGTTCGGCATCACCAAGACCATGAAGCTGGCCGGTCTGCTGCTGTTCGTCACCGACGTCCACAGCATCGGCCTGCCCGCGGCGCAGGGCCTGTACCTGACCACGCCGTGGTACTGGAACCAGAATGCGCAGTCGCGCGCCTGGGCCCAGCGCTTCTACAAGGAAATGCACGTGATGCCCACCTTCGTGCAGGCCGCCGACTACTCGGCGACCCTGACCTACCTGAAGGCGGTGAAGGCGGCGGGCACGACCGAGGGTGACAAGGTCATGGCCGAGCTGCGCAAGATGAAGGTCAACGACATGTTCATGCAGGGCGGACACATGGCCCCCAACGGCCTGATGATCCACGACATGTACCTGGCCCAGGTCAAGACCCCCGCGCAGTCCAAGGGCGAGTGGGACCTGTACAACATCGTGCAGAAGATCCCCGGCGCCGATGCCTTCGGGCCGATCGCCGACTACGGCTGCCCGCTGGCGAAGTAAAGGGCCTTGCGGCGCGAGCGCGGGCCCTGCCCGCGCTCGCGCCGCGCCATCTCCGCGCGCTGCGCGCCGCTTCCTGCCCGATCGAGGCCTCGATTGACTGAGCTGTTCGGATTTCCCCTGCCGCTGTTGCTGGGCCAGCTGATGCTGGGCCTGGTCAACGGCGCCTTCTACGCGATGCTGTCCCTGGGCCTGGCCGTGATCTTCGGGCTCATGGACGTGGTGAATTTCGCGCACGGCGCCTTTTTCATGATGGGCGCGATGCTGGCGTGGATCGGCGGCCAGTACTTCCACCTGGGCTACTGGTGGATGCTGCTGCTTTCGCCCCTGCTGCTGGGTGGCTTCGGCATGCTGGTCGAGCGCCTGATGCTGCGCCGGCTTCGTGGCATGGACCCGATCTACGGCCTGCTGCTGACCTTCGGCCTGACCCTGCTGCTCGAAGGGGGCTTTCGCTCGGCCTTCGGCGTGGCCGGCCAGCCCTTCAACCCGCCGTCCCAGCTCGGCGGGGTGCTGAACCTGGGATTCATGTTCCTGCCCGTCTACCACGCCTTCGCCGTGCTGGCCAGCGTGGTCATGTGCGTGCTCACCTGGGCGCTGATCGAGCGCACCCGCCTGGGCTCGTACCTGCGCGCCGGCACCGAGAACCCGGCGCTGGTGCAGTGCTTCGGCATCAACGTGCCGCTGCTGGTCATGCTGACCTTCGGTTTCGGCGCCGCGCTGGCCGGGCTGGCCGGGGTGCTGGCCGCGCCGGTGATCCAGGTCTCGCCCCTGATGGGCTCGAACCTGATCATCACCGTGTTCGCCATCGTGGTCATCGGGGGCATGGGCTCGGTCATGGGCTCGATCGTCTCCGGGCTGCTGCTCGGCCTGGTCGAGGGCCTGACCAAGGTGCTATACGCGCCGATGGCCAACACGGTGGTGTTCGTGCTCATGGCCGTGGTGCTGACCCTGCGCCCTGCGGGACTGTTCGGGAGGCAGAAATGAAGCCGGGCCTGCGTGGGGCCTGGCTGTGGCTGCTGATGGCGCTGGCCGCGCTGGCGCCTTGGCTGGGCCTGTATCCGGTATTGGGCATGCGCATCCTGTGTTTCGCGCTGCTGGCCTGCGCCTTCAATCTGCTGGCCGGGTATGGCGGGCTGATTTCCTTCGGGCACGCGGCCATGTTCGGCGGCGCCGGCTACATCGCCGGCCAGGCGCTCGCCCAGTGGCACATGCCCACCCCGGTGGGGCTGTTGCTGGGCATGGTGTTCGCGCTGGGAGTGGGACTGCTCATGGGATTGCTGGCGGTGCGGCGCCATGGCATCTATTTCTCCATGATCACCCTGGCGCTGGCGCAGATCGTGTACTTCTACTTCCTGCAGGCTCCCTTCACGGGGGGAGAGGACGGCCTGCAGGGCATCCCGCGCGGCACGCTGCTGGGCCTGCCCCTGCAGTCCGACCGGGTGATGTACGAGTTCGTGCTGGCGGTGTTCGCGCTGAGCTGGTGGTTCCTGCGCCGGGTCAACCGTTCGCCCTTCGGGCAGATCCTGCGCGCGTCGCGCGAGAACGAGCAGCGCCTGGTTTCACTGGGCAACAACGCCGCGCGCTACAAGCTGGGCGTGTTCCTGCTGTCGGCCGCCTTCGCCGGGCTGGCCGGGGCGCTCAAGGCCGTGGTCATGGGCTTCGAGACCCTGGACGACGTGCACTGGGCGACCTCGGGCCTGGTGATCCTGATGACCCTGGTGGGAGGCCTGGGCACCGACTTCGGGCCCGTGCTGGGAGCGCTGATCATCACCGTGCTCGAGGACAAGATGGGCCTCGTGGCGCGCACCCTCGTGCACGTCACCGGACTGTCCTGGTTCTCCCACCTGGCCGATTCGGTGGGCATGGTGATCGGCGCGATCTTCGTGGTGTGCGTGCTCGCCTTCCGCCGCGGCATCATCGGCGAACTCGGCGCG
>DAIDHU010000295.1 GCA_027451915.1 Thiomonas sp.
GCGTGCGCAAGGTGAACATCGACACCGATCTGCGCATGGCCTCGACCGGGGCCACCCGCAAGTTCCTGGCCGAGCACCCGAAGGAATTCGATCCGCGCAAGTTCCTGGCGGCGTCGACCAAGGCCATGAAGCAGATCTGCAGGGATCGCTACGAGGCCTTCGGCACCGCCGGCAAGGCCTCGAAAATCCGCCCGCTGAGCCTGGAAGCCATGTTCCAGCGCTATGAGAAGGGCGAGCTGACGGCCAAGGTCCGCTGAAGGAGCGCGCAGGATGGCGGCGCCCCACGACGCGCCGCTGCGCGCGCTGATCTTCGACGTCGACGGCACCCTGGCGGAGACCGAGCGCGACGGCCACCGCCTGGCCTTCAACCGGGCTTTCGCCGAACTCGGCCTGGACTGGCATTGGGACGAGGCGCTGTACGGACGCCTGCTGGAAGTCACCGGCGGCAAGGAACGCATGCTGCACTACTGGCGCGGCATCGACCCCGCGGCCGCCGACGGCGCCTCGGCCGCCGCGCTGGTGGCCGAGCTGCACAGGCGCAAGACCCGGCATTACGTCGATCTGGTCGAGGCCGGCGCGGTGGCGCTGCGCCCGGGCGTGCGCCGCCTGCTCGGGCAGGCGCGCGAAGCCGGGCTGCGCCTGGCCGTGGCCACCACCACCACGCCGGACAATGTGCACGCCCTGCTGCGCGCCGCGCTGGGCGAGGCTGCCGAAGGCCTGTTCGAGTGCATCGGCGCCGGCGACATCGTGCCCCGCAAGAAGCCCGACCCCGGCATCTACCTGTGGGTGCTCGAGCAACTGGGTCTGCCACCCGGGCAGTGCCTGGCCTTCGAGGATTCCCCGGCCGGGCTGCGCGCCGCCCAGGGGGCCGGATTGCGCACCGTGGTGACGCCCGGCGTCTACACCCTGGACGAGGCCTTCGACCCGGCCTGGGCCCTGCTGGACAGCCTGGGAGAGCCGGACCAGCCCGCGCGCGGACGCGTGGCCGGCCAGGCCTGGAGCGGGGTGGTCGACCCGCAGGCCCTGCGCGGCTGGGTCGCGCAGGGCGGCCTGGCGAGCCCCTGATCGGCCGCGCGCGCCGCGGGCCGGGCGCGGCCCGGCGCGACGGCCGCCCGGTGCGAGGCGCTCAGATCAGCACCAGCCGCGGCCCCAGCGGTCCGGCGCCGCGCATCGGCGCCACCGCCTGGGCCATGGCCAGCGCCAGCTGACGCACGGCTTCCCAGGGCTCGTGGGGCAGCGCCGCCGGGCGCTGGCCCTTGATGGCGCGGTCGCAGGCGGCCGCGCGCAGCAGCAGGCCCTCGAGCAGGGGCTGTCCCAGATTGGGCAGCACCCGCGCCAGCAGCTTTTCCTTGGGGCCCCAGATGCGGTTGGCGCGCGCCAGGCTGGCGAAGGATTCACCAGCGTCCAGGCCCTGGCGCACGCGCAGCCAGGCGCGAAGCTCCTCGGCCAGGCTCCAGTGCGCCAGCACCGGCGCCACCCCTTCGCCCTGCAGGCCCTCGAGCATGCGCAGCAGGCGCGCGCTGTCGGCGGCCAGCACGGTCTCGCCGAGGCGGAACACGTTGTAGCGCGCGGCTCCCTGCACCAGTTGTTCCACCTGCTCGGGGTCGAGCTCGCCGGGCTCCACCAGCAGCGCGAGTTTTTCCACCTCCTGGTGCGCGGCCAGCAGGTTGCCCTCGGTGCGGGCCACCAGCAGATCCAGGCAGGCCTGGCCGGCGGGACCCGCGGGCAGCCGCAGCCCGCGCTGCTGCAGGCGCTGGCGCATCCAGGCGCCGAGCTGCGCGGGCTCCACATTGTCCACGCGCACGGCGGTGCCCTGGCCCGACAGGCTGGTGAACCACTCGCTCTTCTGGGCGGCCGCGTCCAGGCGGGGCAGCAGCACCAGGACCATCGCGTCGCCCTCCGTCTCGCGCGCCAGCTCGCACAGGGCGGCCGCGCCATCGCGTCCGGGCTTGCCCCCGGGAATGCGCAACTCGACCAGCTTGCGCTCGCCGAACAGGCTGCGCTCGCGGGTCTGCGCCAGCAGCACCTGCCAGTCGAAGCCGCGTTCCACCTGGTGCAGCTCGCGCCCGCCGTAGCCGGCCTGGGTGGCCGCCGCGCGAATCGCGTCCACCGACTCCATCACCAGCAGCAACTCGTCGCCGAACACCGTGTAGGGGCCGCGCAGGCCGGCGCGCAGCGCGCCTGCAAGCTGGTCGTGCCGAATCAGCGCCATGGTGCGTCGCCCCGGTTCATGGCCCCGCCGCCGAGGCCGGCGCCGGCGGACGCAGGGCGCCGAGCTGGAACAGGATGCGGTCGACCAGGTCGCGGCGAATGCCGGCGTACAGCAGGTCGGCTTCGTTGGCCTTGGCCAGCGTGGCCGAGGTGCTGTAGCTCATCATGCTGGTGCGGGTGATGCTGGTCGCCGCAATGTAGGGGTGCCCGTCCGGCGCCGTGAGCTGGAAGCGTGCCGTCTCGCTCAGGGCGTATTGCGCCACCGTGCCGTCGGAGTTGAAGGCGACGGGGGTCTGCGCGCTGGCGTCGGACAGGAGTGTGAACACGGCCTGCGCCTGCTTGGGATCGGCGACGATGCGCGTGGCGGTGGTGGCCACGATGCGCCGACGCAGCAGATCCATCAGGGGGCCGCCCTGGCCCTGCAGCGCGATGGTGTCGAACGACAGATTGGTGGATTCGCGCAGGTGAAAGCCGCATCCGCCCAGCAAGCTGCCCAGCAGGGCCGCCGCCAGGAGCGAGCCCGCGGCGCGCAGGCTGGCGCGGCGCATCGGGCGGGCGGGGGCTTCAGACCACCACATTGACCAACCTCTGCGGCACGACAATCACCTTCTTCGCCGCGCGCCCCTCGGCATGGCGCGTGAACTCGGGGCTGGCCAGCGCGGCGGCCTCGATGGCCGCGCGGTCGGCCGCCGCCGGCACGCGCAGGCTGCCGCGCAGCTTGCCGTTGATCTGCAGCACCAGCTCCAGCTCGTCCTGGAGCAGCGCCTGCGGATCCACCTGGGGCCACGGCGCGTTCAGCAGCGAGCCCAGGCGAGCCTCGAAGCCCAGCTGTTGCCACAGCACGTGGCAGATATGCGGGGTGGCCGGATACAGCACCCGCAGCAGGATGCCCCAGGCCTCCATGAGCAGCCCGCCGCGCCATGCGGGCGGCGTGACCTGCGCCGAGGCGACCTGCTCGATCTGGTTGAGCATCTTCATGCAGCCCGACACGACCGTGTTGTACTGCATGCGCTCGTAGTCGTGGGTGACCTGGCGCAGCACGAGGTGGATTTCGCGACGCGCGTCGGCCAGCGCAGAGGCCTCGCGCGGCAGCGCAG
>DAIDHU010000296.1 GCA_027451915.1 Thiomonas sp.
CAACGGACCGCTGGCGGGCCTGGTGGCGGTGTGCGCCGGCTCGGACCTCATGCACCCGGTGGGGGCGCTGATCACCGGCGCGGTGGCAGGCTGGCTGTTCGTGCGCATGTTCACCCTGACCCAGAACCGCCTGCGCATCGATGACGTGCTGGGCGTGTGGCCCCTGCATGGATTGTGCGGCACCTGGGGGGGCATCGCGGCGGGCATCTTCGGGCAGACCGCGCTGGGCGGACTGGGCGGAGTCAGCCTGGGCGCCCAGCTGGTGGGCACGCTGGCGGCGGTGGCCTGGGCGCTGATCGGTGGCTTGGTCGTGTACGGCCTGCTCAAGGCCACCATGGGGCTGCGCCTGGACGCGGAGTCCGAGTTCGACGGCGCCGACCTGTCCATCCACCAGATCACCTCCACGCCGGAGCGCGAAGTCAGCTGGTAGATCGCGCCACCGGCGCCCGCTCGCGGGCGCCGGCGTGCGCCACGTTGACGCGGCGCAACACGCGGCGCACCCGGAGGGCGCCAGTTTGCGACAATGCGCATTCACGCAGGAATCCCTCCATGAACAGCGCCGCGGGCAACATCCACCTCCTGATGACCGATCTGGGCGTGCGCGCGCGCACGGCCTCGAGGGCCATGGCGCGCGCCGGCACGGCGGAGAAGAACCGCGCCCTGCTGGATCTGGCGGCCATCCTGCGCGCGCAGGCCCCGGCGCTGCGCGAGGCCAACCAGGAGGACCTGCGAGCCGCCCGCGAGGCCGGGCTGGAAGCGGCCTTCGTCGACCGCCTGCAGCTCGGCGACAAGGTGCTGGAGCAGATGGCGCAGTCCTGCGAGCAGGTGGCCGCCCTGCCCGACCCCATCGGCGAGATGAGCGATCTGCGCCGGCGCCCCAGCGGCATCACCGTAGGACGCATGCGCGTGCCCCTGGGCGTGTTCGGCATGATTTTCGAGAGCCGGCCGAACGTGACCATCGAGGCCGCGGGCCTGGCCATCAAGTCGGGCAACGCGGTGATCCTGCGCGGGGGCTCGGAAGCCATCCACAGCAACCGGGCCCTGGCGGCCTGCGTCGCGCAGGCGCTGCAGGGCGCCGGGCTTCCCCCCGACGCGGTGCAATTGGTGCCGGTGACCGACCGCGCCGCCGTCGGCGAGCTCATCACCATGCCCCAGTACGTCGACGTGATCATTCCCCGCGGCGGCAAGGGCCTGATCGAGCGCATCAGCGCCGAGGCGCGCGTGCCCGTGATCAAGCACCTGGACGGCAACTGCCACGTCTACGTGGACGACACGGTGGACCTGGACATGGCGCTGAAGGTCACCGACAACGCCAAGACCCAGCGCTACAGCCCCTGCAACGCGGCGGAGTCCCTGCTGGTGGCCCGCGCCAGCGCCGAGGCCTTCCTGCCGCGCATCGGCGCCGTGTTCGCGGCCAAGGGCGTGGAAATGCGCTGCTGCCCGCGCAGCCGCGCGCTGCTCGAGCCCGTGCCCGGCGCCGCCGGACTGTTGCGCGACGCCGTCGAATCCGACTGGAGCACCGAGTACCTGGCGCCGATCATCTCGATCAAGGTCGTGGAGGGCCTGGACGAGGCCATCGAGCACATCAACCGCTACGGCTCGCAGCACACCGACACGATCCTGACCAGCACCCACCAGCACGCCATGCGCTTCCTGCGCGAGGTGGACTCCGCGGCGGTGATGGTCAACGCCTCCACCCGCTTCAGCGACGGCTTCGAGTTCGGGCTGGGCGCCGAGATCGGCATTTCCACCGACAAGTTCCATGCCCGCGGCCCGGTCGGCCTGGAAGGCCTCACCAGCCAGAAGTGGATGGTGCTGGGCGACGGCCAGGTGCGCGGCTGAACCCGCGCCACCCCCGCCCCTGCTCGCATCCCGCACCCTGCCCGCCCACGCCATGCGCCACCCCGACCACCTCGCCGGCATCCTCACCCTGCCCACGCTGCTGCGCCTGGGAGCCGCGCTGGGCAGCGGCATGGGCGTGATCAGCGGGCTGGTCGCCTTGTTCGTGTACCGTCACGAACTGGGCCTGGGCCAGGCGCTGGGCGTGTTGCTCAGCGGCGTTCTGTTCAACGCCCTGGCACTGATGTTCGCCACCCTGCTGGGCTATTGGCCCTACCGTGCGCTGGCGCGCCGGCGCCGCTTCGGCCTGCATCGCCTGAGCGTGTACCCGCTTGCCGCGGACTAGCCCCCGCCCGTCGAGGAGATCCGCCCCCATGCATCCCCGTGACCGCCTCCGCCTGCTGGGCGCCGGGCTCGCCGGCCTGGGCGCCGCGCCGCTGGCCCGCGCCCAGGAACAGGGCCCCGTCCCCGGCAAGCCGATCTCCAGCCAGCCCTGGAAAGTGGTGATGCAGATCAGCGTGGACCTGGAACAGGCCTATGAAGGCCTGATCAACATCCAGAACGTGCTCGAGCTCGACCCCAAGATGCAATTCGTGGTGGTGGGCTACGGCAAGGCCATCCGCTTCCTGCTCAACGGGGCCAAGGCGCCCACCGGAGCGGCCTTCTCGGGCATCATCGGCGCGCTGGCCAACCAGGGGGTTCAGTTCCGCGCCTGCCAGAACACCCTGAGCTTCCTGAAAATTCCCGACAGCGAGCTGGTGCTGGAAGCGACCACCGTCCCCGCGGGGGTCTACGAGATCGTTCGCCTGCAATCCGAGGGCTGGTATTACCTGAAGCCGTAACATCAGGTTACCGCCGCCACCGCGGCGCATCGCGAACCCTCGCGCTCAGGAGACCGCCATGCCCGACCCCATTTCCCCGCGCCGCAAGGTGCTGTTCGCCTCGGCCGCCGCCGGCGCCGCCACGCTGGGCGCGGCGAGCGCCGCGCGCGCCGCAACCGATTCCAAGGGCCCCGTGCACGTCGTCTATCACATCACCCAGGGCAATGCCCAGGCCTCGCGCGCGCTGGCCAACGTGCGCAACCACCTGGCCGCCGACCCCGGCGCGAAGATCGTCGTGGTCGGCAACGGCGCCGGCATCGACTTCCTGCTCAACGGAGCCAAGGACGCCAGCGGCGCCGAATACTCCGGCAATGTCGGCGACCTGGCCTCCCGCGGCGTCTCCTTCCGCGCCTGCGAGAACACCTTGAGCAATCGCCGCATCTCCAAGGACCAGGTGCTGCTGGACGCGACCACGGTGGCTTCCGGCGTGGTCGAGGCCGCCACGTTGCAGTACCGCGAAGGCTACGCCTACATCTAGCCCTGACACGGACGTTGAAAGCCCAGGCACCGAACTCCGCCGCGCCGCGCGCGCTGCACCAGGATCTGCTCGCCGCGGCCGAGTTGCTCGGCTGCGTGCTGCGCGGAGAGTCCCTGGCCACCGCCTTGCCCCGCCTGGGCACGAAGGATGCCGCGCAACGCGGCGCGGCGCAGGCGCTGGGTTTCGAAGCCCTGCGCGGGCTGGGCCGGGCCCGCGCGCTGCTCGCCTGCATGCACCCCAAGGCCTTGCAGCCACCCGCGCTGGAGCACCTGATGCTGGTGTCGCTGGCCCTGCTCAGCCTGCCCGAGCCGCGCCCCTATGCCGAGCACACCCTGGTGTTCGAATCCGTGCAGGCCTGCGCGGCGCGACCGCGCACCCGACCGGCGCGCGGCCTGGTCAATGCCCTGCTGCGGCGCCTGCAGGCGCAACGCGAGCAACTGCTCGGACAAATCCTGCCCCTCCCCGAGGCTCGCTACAACCATCCCGCCTGGTGGATCGAGGCCTTGCGTTGCGCCTGGCCGCAGGACTGGGAACGCGTGCTCGACCTGGCCGCATCGCCCCCGCCCATGACCCTGCGCGTGAACCGTCGCTGGGGCACACGCGAGGCCTACCTGCGGCTGCTGCGCGAAGCCGGGCTCGATGCCCAGGCGCCCCAGGCGCCGGGCCTGGAACAGGCCCTGATCCTCGATCGGGCGGTCGCGGTCACGCGCCTTCCCTTGTTCGAACAGGGCGCCGTCAGTGTGCAGGACGCCTCGGCGCAACTCGCCGCGGGGCTGCTGGACCCGCGGCCGGGCATGCGCGTGCTGGACGCCTGCGCCGCCCCCGGCGGCAAGACCGCGCACCTGCTGGAACTCGCCGACTGCGAGCTGCTGGCGCTGGAGCGCGACCCGCAGCGCGCGCCGCGCATCGAGCAGACGCTGCAGCGCCTGCGCCTGCCCGGCGCCGAGCTGCGCGTGGCCGACGCCGCCCGCCCCGAGACCTGGTGGGACGGCCGCGGCTTCGACCGCATCCTGCTCGACGCCCCCTGCAGCGCCAGCGGCATCAGCCGACGCCACCCCGACATCCGCTGGCTGCGCAAGCCGCAGGACATCCCCGCGCTGGCGCTGCAGCAGCGCGAACTCCTGGACGCGCTCTGGCCCATGCTGCGCCCCGGCGGGCGCCTGCTGTACGCGACTTGTTCGGTGTTCCCCGCCGAGGGCCAGCTGCAGGCCGCCAGCTTCCTGGAACGGCACGGCGATGCGCTAGCATTGGCCGCACCCGGGCAGATCCTGCCTGACCGGTCGCCAGAGCGCGACGGCTTCTACTACGCCCTGTTCGCCAAGCGTGCCGATGACCCCGCATGAGTCCGTCGCAGGCCCCTGACCCGATGCGCCGCCGCGTGCTGGCCTGCGCGGGGGCCGGTGCGGCCGCCGCCCTGGTGCCGGCCCTGGTGCCGGCGCGGGCGGCCACGGTGGATGCGCAACCGCCGAGCGTGGAGCTCGACGCCGACGGCGTCTACGCCAATGCCACGGTGGTTTTCGCGCTTCCGGTGACCCTCGAAGACGCGCTGCACCGCGGAATTCCCCTGTATTTCCTCACGCGCATGAGTGTGTCCCAATCGCGCTGGTGGTGGTTCAACGCCAGCGTAGGCGAGGGCCAGCAGCTCACGCGCCTGGGCTACGAGCCGCTGCTGGGCAAGTACCGCGTGTCCACCGGCGGGCTGCGCACCAGCTACCACACCCTGGACGACGCGCTCAACCAGGTGCAACACGTCGCCCACCTGAAGGTGGCCGACGCGAGGAACCTCAAGCAGGGCCAGACCTACCAGTTGGGCGGGCATTTCGAGCTGGACCTGTCGCAGCTTCCCCGCCCCTTTCAGCTCAACGTGGGCTCGCAATCCGACTGGCAGCTGCAGGCGGATTTTCCCCAGGTCAGCTTCACATGGACCACCGCGCCGTCAACCGCACCACCCGCGTAGCCTCCTGGGTGGCGCTGGTCGTGGGCCTGCCGCTGGTGGTGTTCCTGGTGTTCCTGCTCGCCGTGTCGACCAAGAACACCGCGGCGGTGACTCCCTTGTTCGGGATCCTGTACTGGATCAACCTGGCCGTGGCGGCGCTGCTGCTGCTGCTGATCCTGGGCCTGTCCTCGCGCCTGCTGTGGCGCCTGCGCAAGCGCCGCTTCGGCAGCCGCCTGCTGTTCAAGCTCGCCATGGTGTTCACACTGGTGGGCCTGCTGCCCGGGGTGATCATCTACGTGGTGTCCTACCAGTTCGTCGCGCGCAGCATCGAGACCTGGTTCGACGTGAAGGTGGAGCGGGCGCTGACCTCCGGCCTGAACCTGGGGCGTACC
>DAIDHU010000297.1 GCA_027451915.1 Thiomonas sp.
GAGCCGTCTCGACGAGGTCGTCCATGAATCCAGCCTCCGTGGGCATCACCCTGCAGGCCTGTGCGAAGCACTACGAGCGCGGCCAGCGCGCATTGCATCCGGTGGACCTGCGGGTCGAGCCCGGCGAGACCGTCGTGTTCCTCGGCCCCTCCGGTTGCGGCAAGACCACCACGCTGCGCCTGATCGCCGGCCTGGAGCGGCCGGATGCGGGCGGGCGTGTGTGGTTCGATGACGAGGACGTGACGGAGCTGCCCATCGAGGCGCGGCGCGTCGGCATGGTGTTCCAGAACTACGCCCTGTTCCCGAACCTGGACGTGCGCGGCAACGTGGCCTACGGCTTGCGCATCCGCCGCATGCCCGGGGCGCAGATCCGGCAGCGCGTGGATGAACTGCTCGAGCTGATGCGCCTGAGCGACTTCGCCCACCGTGGCGTGCAGGGGCTTTCGGGTGGCCAGCGCCAGCGCGTGGCGCTGGCGCGCGCGCTGGCCCCGCGTCCGCGGGTGCTGCTGCTCGACGAACCGCTGGCGGCGCTGGACGCGCAGCTGCGCGAGACCCTGCGGGTGGAAATGAATGCCTTGCTTCGCGGCCTGGGCGTGACCTCGATCTACGTCACCCATGACCAGGCCGAGGCGATGGCCCTGGGAGACCGCATCGTGGTCATGAGCCAGGGCCGCATCGAACAGATCGGCACGCCCCGCGAGATCTACCATCGGCCGGCCAACCTCGAAGTGGCCGGGTTCATCGGCATGCTCAACCGCATGCGCGGCGGGCTGCGCGACGGAAGGGTGCATGCCGAGGGCGAGCTGGAGATCTGGTTCCGTCCGGAGGACGCGCGCCTGGTGCCGGAGCACGAAGGCGAACTGCGCGGCAGCGTGCGCCAGGTTATCTTCCTCGGCGACCGCACCCGCGTGGGAGTGGCCGCCGGCGGCGGCGCCACCCTGTGGGCCGACGTTCCGGGCCGCGTGGACGTCGCGCTGGACAGCCGAGTGGCCCTGCGCGTGGCGGCCGAGGCCCTGCTCAACCCAGCTCCGAACCCCGGGTGAATCTTCCATGATCCTCTGCCAGATCGCCGACCTGCACATCAAGCGCAAGGGCGCGCTCGCCTACCAGAGGGTGGACACCGCCGACGCGCTGCGACGCTGCCTGCGCGGCATCGCGCGACTGCGTCCCGCGCCGGACGCCGTGGTGGTCACCGGCGACCTGGTCGACATGGGCGATGCGCAGGAATACGCGCACCTGCGCGAGATCCTGGATGAACTGGCCATGCCCTGCTACCTGCTGGTGGGCAACCACGATCATCGCGACGCCTTGCGCCGGGCCTTCCCCGAGCATGCCTGGCTGGGGCGCGAGGGTTTCGTGCAATACGCCGTCGATCTCGGGCCCTGCCGGCTGCTCGCGCTGGACACGCAGGACCCGCCCAACAGCGGCGGCAGGCTGTGCGGGCAGCGCCTGCGGTGGCTCGAGCACGAGCTCGCGCGCGAGCCGGAAAAACCGGTGATCCTCGCCATGCACCACCCCCCCTTCGTCACGGGCATCGGGCACATGGACAAGATCGGACTGCCCCGGGAGGATCGCCAGGGCCTGTCCGAGCTGGTCGCTCGGCACCCGCAGATCGAGCGCATCGTCTGCGGCCACCTGCATCGCCCGATCCAGCGCCGCTTCGGCTCCAGCGTGGTCAGCACCTGTCCGGCGCCGGCCCACCAGGTGGCTTTCGATCTCGACCCCGAGGCCGTGCCGGCGTTCCGCATGGAGCCGCCTTCGATGCAGCTGCACGCGTGGATCGAAGGCGAAGGTCTGGTGTCCCACCAGATCACCATCGAGGACTACCCCGGGCCGTATCCCTTTTTCGAGTCCGACGGCAGCCTGATCGATTGAGCCCCGGGGTTCAGCGCGCGAGGGCCGAGCGCATGGCCGAGGCCAGTTCCTCGGCGCAGAACTTGGTGACGTAGCCGTCGGCTCCGGAGCTGCGCGCGTGCTCCTCGGTGGCCTGGCCGGTCAGCGAGGAGTGCACGACCACCGGCAGCGAGCGCAGGAATTCGTCCTGCCGGATGCGGCGCACCAGGGTGAAGCCGTCCATCTCGGGCATTTCCAGATCGGTGAGCACCAGCGCCACCTTGTCGCGCAGCGCGCGGCCCTCGGAGCGCGCCGACTGCGCGAAGGCGCACAGTCGCTCCCAGGCCTCGGCGCCGGTGCGGGCGAGCACGCAGGGCGCGCGCAGGGCCTGCATCACCTTCTCGATCTGGCCGCGCGCGAGAAAGGAATCATCCACCGCCAGCACCACGCTGCCCGGCGCGAGGCGCAGCGCCTCCCCGAAGGGCTGATCGGGGCCCGCGCCGATGCGCTCGGGCAGCACCTCGCTCAGGATGCGCTCCAGGTCCAGCACCAGCGCCAGCGGGCCGCCATCGGCCGCGCGCGGGTCCAGGCGCGCGATGCCGCCGACCAGCCCGCCCACGGCCCGAGCCTGCGCCGAGACCACCTGGTCCCACTCCAGGCGCGTGATCTGCTCCACGCCTTCGACGGCGAAGCCCTGCAGCGAGCGCTCGAATTCCGTGACGATCAGCAGGGACAAGGCGCGCGGGCGAAAGCCCACCACCGCCGGCAGGTCGATCACCGGCATCACCTGGCCGCGAATGTCGGCGAGGCCCAGCACATGGCGCGGCGCGCCCGGCGTGGCGGTGATGGCCGGCATCTCCAGCACCTCGCGCACCTTGAACACATTGATGCCGAACAATTCGCGCCGCCCGCCGGCGTCCTCGCCCAGACGGAACAACAGCAGCTCGAGCCGGCCGGCCGCGGCGCCCTGGCGCCCTGGCCGGGCCTGGGGAATGTCCTCGCGCTTGGCCCCGTGCATGGCTCAGCCCGAGATGCGCTCGGCGCTTTGCTGGAGTTCGCGCGCGTGCTCCTCGATGCGCCGGAACAGTTCGGCGATGTGGCGCCCCTGGGTCTCGCCCTGGCGGGATTGGTTCAAGGTCTGTTCCTGCGCCGAGGTGATGCCGCCGAGGGCTTTGACGCTGCGCTCGATCTGCGACTCGATTTCCGAGGTGGCCGACTGCACGTTCATCGACAGGTTGCGCACCTCGTCGGCCACCACGGCGAAACCGCGGCCGGCCTCCCCGGCGCGGGCGGCCTCGATGGCGGCGTTGAGCGCCAGCAGGTTGGTCTGGTAGGAAATGCTGCGGATTTTCTCGATGCTCTTGCCGACTTCGGCGGAATGCTCGTTGAGCTTGTCGACCTCCCGGGCCTCCTCCTGGGCCGAATCGGCGCTGCTGCGCACGAAGGACAGGAGGTGGTCCAGGGTCGCGGTGCCTTCGCCCACCGTCTCGGACAGGCTGTGCGCGGCATGTCGCAATTGCTCGGCCAGCCGGCGCGACGCCGCTTCCCGCGCATCGATGTCCATGGCGATCTTGACCACGCCGATCACCTCCCCGGCGGGGTCGCGCACCGGAGAGTACGTGGCCTCCAGGTGCACCACGCGCCCGTCGCGGGTCAGGCGCTGGATCTTGTCCGAGAAGGCCGTTCCGGCGCGCAGGCGGTCCCAGAACTCGCGGTAGGCGGCGGAGGTGCTGAACTCGGGGGTGCAGAACTTGCGGTGGTGCTCGCCGATCAGGTCCTCGGCTTCGTAGCCCAGCGCGTGCGCGAACTTCTCGTTGGCCCAGACCACCCGCCCCTCGAGGTTGAACTGGATCATCGCCATGGTGCTGGCCAGCGAGCCGAAAACGTCCTGCACCTGCAAGGTGGTACCTGCGCTGCTCATGGTGGCCTCTCCCCCTGGGTGTACGGTATATGCACAGCAACTTGGGTAACGGCACGCCGCAATGACACTTTAGCGTGGCGCTGGCGACGTTTGCGGGGGCGCCGGTTCCCCGTCCCGGGTGGCCATGGTGCGTCAGCCGGGCAGGGCGCGTCAAACGCGATTTTGCGCGGGCGCAATGCCGCGGCCCCGGGCGCGGGCATGCATTGGCTATGCTGAGGTCTTTTGCGCAGCAGTCGGAGCCCCGCGATGCCCCAGAGCCTTCCCCTTCTTGGAACCCCCCTTTCCGAGGCCGCGCTGCGGGTCATGCTGCTGGGCGCCGGCGAGCTGGGCAAGGAAGTGATCATCGCCTTGCAGCGCCTGGGCGCCGAGGTCATCGCGGTGGATCGCTACGCGAACGCGCCGGGCCAGCAGCTGGCGCACCGCGCCCATGTGATCGACATGACCGATGCCCAGGCCCTGCGCGCGCTGGTGCTGGCCGAGCGCCCGCACCTGATCGTGCCCGAGATCGAGGCCATTGCCACGCAGGAGCTGCTGCGCATCGAGGCCGAGGGCCTGGCCGAGGTGATCCCCACCGCGCGCGCCGCCCAGCTGACCATGAACCGCGAGGGCATCCGGCGCCTGGCCGCCGAGGAACTCGGCCTGCCCACCTCGCCCTACGCCTTCGCCGACTCCCTGGACGCCTTGCGTCAGGCCATCGACGCGGGGATCGGATATCCCTGCGTGGTCAAGCCGGTGATGTCCTCCTCCGGCAAGGGCCAGTCGGTGTTGCGCGGCCCGCAGGATCTGCAAGGCGCCTGGGACTACGCCATGGCCGGCGGGCGCGTGCAGCTGGCGCGGGTGATCGTCGAGGGTTTCGTCGATTTCGACTACGAGATCACCCAGCTCACGGTGCGGGCGATCGACCCTGTCAGTGGCGAAGTGAGCACTAGCTTCTGCGAACCCATCGGGCATCTGCAGGTGCATGGGGATTACGTCGAATCCTGGCAGCCCCAGCCCATGTCCGCGCTCGCGCTGCGGCGCTCGCGCGAGGTGGCCGGCAAGGTCACGGCGGCGCTGGGCGGGCGGGGCATCTTCGGCGTCGAGCTGTTCGTGCGCGGCGACGAGGTGTGGTTCTCCGAGGTCAGCCCACGTCCGCACGACACCGGCCTGGTCACCCTGTGCTCGCAGCGCCAGTCCGAGTTCGAGCTGCACGCGCGGGCCATCCTCGGCCTGCCGGTGGATGCCGGGCTGCGCGAGCCCGGGGCCTCGGCGGTGATCTACGGCGGAGTCGACGCCCGGGCCCTGCGCTTCGAGGGCGTGGCCCAGGCCCTGGCCGTGCCTCGCTCGGACCTGCGCCTGTTCGGCAAGCCCGAGAGCTACCAGCGTCGGCGCATGGGCGTGGCGCTGGCCGCCGGCGACGACGTGGCGCAGGCGCGCGAGCGCGCCGCCCAGGTGGCCGCGGCCGTGCGCCCACGCGCGGCCTAGGGGCGGGGCCGCCCCTCGCTGGCCACATGCCGCTCTCGGCTCCACAATTCACCCGAGGTTCCCAGCCCATGCAAGCACCGGCCAGCAGCACTCCCCTCCCGCGCATCGTGATCGTCGGCGGCGGCGCCGGCGGCCTGGAACTCGCCACGCGCCTGGGCGACACCCTGGGCCGGCGCGGCCAGGCCGAGGTCACGCTGGTCGAGCGCAGCCGCAGCCACCTGTGGAAGCCGCTGCTGCACCAGGCGGCCGCCGGCACCCTGGGCATCGATGACAACGCACTGAACTACCTCGCGCAGTCCAGCTGGCACCATTTCAAGTACCGCCTGGGCGCGATGGACGGGCTGGACCGCGCGCGCAGGCAGGTGCTGGTGGCGCCCACGCTGGACGAGCAGGGCCGGGAGGTCACGCCGCGCCGCGCCATCGACTACGACATCCTGGTCATCGCGGTGGGAAGCCAGAACAACGACTTCGGCACGCCGGGCGCGGCCCGCCACGCCATCGCGCTCGACACTCCGGACGATGCGCGGCGCTTCCACCGCCGCCTGGTGGACGCCTGCATCGCCGCCAATTCCCAGGCCGAGCCGCTGCGCCCGGAGCAGCTCAAGGTGGTGGCGGTGGGTTCGGGCGCCACCGGCGTGGAGCTGGTGGCCGAATTGCACAACTCCATGCGCGTGCTGGCCGCCTACGGGCTGGACCGCATCGACCCCGAGCGCGATATCCGGCTCAGCCTGGTGGAGGCCGCGCCACGCATCCTGCCCGCGCTGTCCGAACGCCTATCCGCCGCCGCGGCGCGCGAGTTGGGCAAGCTGGGCGTGGAAATGCACGTGGGCAAACGCGTCACCGAGGTCAGCGCCACCGGGGTTCGCACGGCCGACGGCGATTTCCTGCCCGCCGAGCTGGTGGTCTGGGCGGCCGGCGTGAAGGCCGCCGACTTCCTCAAGGATCTCGACGGCCTGGAGAGCAACCGCATCAACCAGCTCGTGGTGCGCCCGACCCTGCAGACCACGCGCGACGACGCGGTGTTCGCGCTGGGCGATTGCGCCGCCTGCCCCTGGCCGGGCCACGAGGGCAACGTGCCCCCGCGCGCCCAGGCGGCGCATCAGCAGGCCAGCTTCCTGGTGGGCCAGATCCGACGCCTGCTCGCCGGCAGGCCGCTGGGGGAATTCCGTTATCGCGATGCGGGGTCCCTGGTGTCGCTGGGCGAGCACAGCACCGTGGGCAGCCTGATGGGCGGCCTGTCCCGAGGCAGCATGTTCATCGAGGGGCAGTTCGCGCGCTTCATCTACTGGTCGCTGTACCGCATGCACCTGCACGCGTTGCACGGTTTCTGGAAAACCGCCTTCCTCACCCTGGCGCGCATGATCTCGCGCACCACCGAGCCCCAGATCAAGCTGCATTGACCCGCGCGCCGCGGCGGTTCACACTGGCGATGCCGGCCATGCCGTAGCATGGCCCGAACACGCCCCGCTGCGGCCCAGCCCGCGTCCACCCACGCCTCGCGATGGAAAAGTCCCAAGCCACCGAATTCATTCACAGCTCCCTGGCGCTGATGGTCAAGCGCGGGGGCTCGGACCTGTTCATCTCCGCCGGCTTCCCGCCCGCCATCAAGGTGGACGGCAACGTGGAGAAGCTGTCGGTGCACCCGCTGACCCCCGAGCACACCCAGGCGCTGGCCGTGGCGGTGATGAACGACAAGCAGCGCCGGGACTTCGAGGCCAACAAGGCCGTCAATTTCGCCATCTCGCCCACCGGCATCGGGCGCTTCCGCGCCAACGCCTTCACCCAGCGCGGCAGTGTCGCGCTGGTGGCGCGCAAGATCCCGCTGGAGATTCCCACCATCGACGGGCTGCAGCTGCCCGGGGTGCTCAAGGACCTGGCGATGACCAAGCGCGGCCTGATCATCTTCGTCGGCGCCACCGGCAGCGGCAAGAGCACCTCGCTGGCCGGCATGGTCGACTGGCGCAACGAGAAC
>DAIDHU010000298.1 GCA_027451915.1 Thiomonas sp.
CGAAGGCTGTGTGCGCGAGCAGGAGGCGCTGGGGCTGGACGTGCTGGTGCACGGTGAGGCCGAGCGCAATGACATGGTCGAATATTTCGGGGAACAGCTGGAGGGCTACGCGATCAGCCAGCAGGGCTGGGTGCAGTCCTACGGCTCGCGCTGCGTGAAACCCCCGATCCTTTACGGGGACATTCGCCGTCCCCGACCCATGACCGTGGAATGGATCCGCTACGCCGCATCGCTGACCCCCAAGCCCATGAAGGGCATGCTGACCGGGCCGGTGACCATGCTGAACTGGTCTTTCGTGCGCGACGACCAGCCGCGCAGCCTCAGCTGCCGGCAACTGGCCCTGGCCATCCGCGAGGAGGTGCTGGATCTGCAGGCCGCCGGCGTGCGGGTGATCCAGATCGACGAGGCCGCCTTGCGCGAGGGCCTGCCCCTGCGCCGCTCGCAGTGGGCGGGCTACCTGGCCTGGGCCGTGGACAGCTTCCGCCTGGCCGCCAACGGCGTGCGCGACGACACCCAGATCCACACCCACATGTGCTACTCGGAGTTCAACGACATCCTCGGCTCCATCGCCGACATGGACGCCGACGTGATCACCATCGAGACCTCGCGTTCGGACATGGAACTGCTGGAGGCCTTCGATCGCTTCGAATACCCCAACCAGATCGGCCCTGGCGTGTACGACATCCATTCCCCGAACATCCCCACGCAGGAGCACATGGTGCAGCTGTTGCGCAAGGCCTCGCAGCGCATCCCGGCCGAACGCCTGTGGGTCAACCCCGACTGCGGGCTCAAGACCCGGCAGTGGGCCGAAGTGCTGCCTGCGCTGGCCAATATGGTGGCGGCCGCGCGAAGCCTGCGTGCCTCGGAGCCCTGAGTCCGCGGCCGGCGCCTCCCCGGCCCGCGCCAGGGGAGGCGCGCGCCGGGTGGATCAGAAGGGATAGTGCCGGGTGCCCGTCTGCAGCGTGACCCAGCGCAGTTCGGTGAAGGCCTCGATGCCGGCCTTGCCGCCAAAGCGGCCCCAGCCGCTGTCCTTGACCCCGCCGAAGGGCATCTGCGCCTCGTCGTGCACGGTAGGCCCGTTGACATGGCAGATGCCCGACTGGATGCGCTGGGCCACGGCCAGCGCGCGGGCGGCGTCGCGCCCGAATACCGCCGCCGACAGTCCGTAGGCATTGTCGTTGGCGCAGGCCACGGCGGCCTCCACGCCCTGCACGCGCACGATGGGCTTGACCGGGCCGAAGGATTCCTCGCGGTAGATGGCCATGTCGGGCGTGACGTGGTCCAGCAGGGTCGCGGGCATGAGCGTGGAGTCGGCCTTGCCGCCGCACAGCAACCGGGCGCCCTTGGCCAGCGCGTCGTCGATCAGCGCGTTGCAACGCTGCACGGTGCTCATGTCCACCACCGAGCCCAGCACCACCGGACCCTTGCGCGGGTCACCCAGCGGCAGCGCCGAGGCCTTGGCCGCCAGGCGCGCCGCGAATTCGTCGGCCACCGAGGCATCGACGATGATGCGCTCGGTGGACATGCAGATCTGCCCGGAATTGGCGAAGGCGCCGAAGGCCGCGCCGTTGACCGCGGCTTCCAGGTCGGCGTCGTCCAGCACCACCAGCGGAGCCTTGCCGCCGAGTTCCAGCACCGAGGGCTTGAGGTGGCGGGCGCACATCTCGGCGATGATGCGCCCGACCCGCGTGGAGCCGGTGAAGTTGACCCGGCGCACGGCGGGGTGGGCGATCATGGCCTCCACCACGGCCGCGGCGTCGGCCGGCGCGTTGGTCACGAAATTGACCACCCCGGCGGGCAGCCCGGCGTCGACCAGCGCGTCGACGATCAGGCCGTGGGTGGCCGGGCACAGTTCGGAGCCCTTGAGCACCACGGTGTTGCCGCAGGCCAGCGGCACGGCCAGCGCGCGCACGCCCAGGATGATCGGGGCGTTCCAGGGCGCCATGCCCAGCACCACCCCGGCGGGCTGGCGCATGGCCATGGCCACGCTGCCGGGCACGTCGGAGGGGATGACCTCGCCGGAAATCTGGGTGGTCAGCGCCGCGGCCTCCAGCAGCATGCCGGCGGCCAGGTGGACGTTGAATCCGGCCCACAGCCCGGAGCCGCCGGTCTCGGAGGCCACGGCGGCCGCGAAGGCCTCGCCCCGGGCCTCCAGCGCATGAGCCGCCTGGATCAGCAGTGCGCGCCGCGCGCCCGGCCCCATCGCGGACCAGGCGGGAAAGGCCGCCGCGGCGGCGTCGACCGCGGCACGGGCGTCCTCGGGCGTGGCGGCCGGCGCGGTCGTGGCCACGCTGCCGTCCAGGGGGTTGCGGCGCACGAAGGTGGCGCCGCCGGACGCCGCGCGGCGCTCGCCGCCGATCAACAGGGAAATCGTGCTCATGGGAGTCTCCAGGTTCAGAAGCCGTGCATCTGGCACAGCAGGTTCGAATACATGCCGCCGTCCACCGGCAGATTGGTGCCACGGATCCAGGCCGCCTCGTCGGACAGCAGGAAGGCCACGACCGGCGCGATGTCGCCGGGGCGCCCCGGGCGGTCCATGGTGCGCATGTCCTCCTCGGCGCGCGCGCCCAGGGTCTCCAGGAAGTCCTTCAGGATCGGCGTGTCCACCGGCCCCGGGCTGACCGCGTTCATGCGAATGCCTCGGTCCCGCCAGGTCCAGCGATTGCGCAGGGTCCACACGATCAGCGCCTCCTTGGAGAAAAAGTAGCTGCGCGCGCCCTCGATGCCGTACTGCCGGCAGAATGCATCCACGCCCGCGAAGTCCAGCTGTTCGCTGGCTTCGATGGCCGGCTTCGCCTCCGGCTGGCTCCAGCCCAGGCCGGCCAGCGAAGCCAGGTTCACGATCGAGGCCCCGTCCGCCAGTTTGGGCACCAGGCGCGTGG
>DAIDHU010000299.1 GCA_027451915.1 Thiomonas sp.
CGGACTCGATCAACGACCGGCCGCTGCTCGAGCATGTCAGCCATCCCGTCGCGGTGCACCCCGACCCGCTGCTGGCCGAGCTGGCGGCGCAGCGCGGCTGGCCCGTCCTGACCCTTTTCCCATGATCCGAAAACTCATCGACCGCCTGTTTTCCTCCAAGAAGTCCGCCGGCGCGCTGGGCCAGCGGGTCGAGACGCCGGGCGCCAGCCTGGGCATCGACCCCTCGCGCCTGCCCAACTCGGCGCTGACCGTGGTGCGCACCCTGCAGCAGGCCGGCTTCGAGGCCTACATCGTGGGCGGCGCGGTGCGCGACATGCTGCTGGGGCTCAAGCCCAAGGACTTCGACGTCGCCACCAACGCCACGCCCGAGCAGGTCAAGCCGCTGTTCCGCCGCGCCCTGCTCATCGGGCGTCGATTCCGCATCGTGCACGTGCTGTTCGGGCGCGAAGTCATCGAGGTGTCGACCTTCCGCGCCAGTCCGGACAGCGCCTCCGCCGCGGTCGACGGCGACGAGCGCGACACCCACAAGCTGGCGGGGCGCCATCATGCGGTGGACACCAGCGGGCGCGTGCTGCGCGACAACGTCTGGGGCAGCCAGGACGAGGACGCCGCGCGGCGCGACTTCACAGTCAATGCCCTGTACTACGACCCCTCCCGGGACCTGGTGGTCGACTACCACCACGGGCTGCGCGACCTGAAGGCGCGCACCCTGCGCATGATCGGCGAACCCTCGCGGCGCTACCGCGAGGATCCGGTGCGCCTGCTGCGCGTGGCGCGCTTCGCCGCCAAGCTGGGCTTCGACATCGCGCCGGGAACCCTGCATCCCGTCGCCTCGCATGCCGAGCTGCTGCGCAACGTGCCCTCGGCGCGCCTGTTCGACGAGACCATCAAGCTGCTGCAGACCGGCCACGCGCTGGCCTCGCTGGACAACCTGCGCCGCCTGGGCCTGCACAAGGGCCTGCTGCCCCTGATCGACCTGGCGCTGAGCCAGCCGCGCGGCGAGGCCTTCGTGATGGCCGCGCTGGGCGACACCGATGCGCGCATCGCCAGTGGCAAGACGGCCAGCCCCGCCTTCCTGTTCGCCTGCCTGCTGTGGCCGCAGGTGGGACAGCGCTGGGCCCAGCTGCAGGTGGAGGGCGTGCCGCTGATCGCCGCGCTGGACCAGGCCGCCGACGAGGTGCTGGCGGCACAGGCGGAGCGCCTGGCCATCCAGCGGCGCATCAGCGTGGACATGCGCGAGATCTGGGCCCTGCAGCCGCGCCTGGCCCGACGCAGTTCGCGCTACGCCTACGGCGCGCTGGAGCATCCGCGTTTTCGCGCCGGCTTCGATTTCCTGCTGCTGCGCGCGCGCACCGGCGAGGCCGCGCCCGAGCTGGCCCAGTGGTGGCAGGATTTCCAGGATGCCGACGAAGCCGGGCGGGCCGAATTGCTGGAGCAGGCGGCCCGCGGAGCTCCGGAGCAGGCCCCGAAAAAGCGCCGCCGGCGCCGCCGCAAGTCCTCGGCGGGCGGCGGCGAGGGCGAGGCGGCCGGGGAGGCCCCCACCGGCCCGGAGCGCGACGACGACGCCGAGCCGCGGACCTGAAGGTGCCCGCCGCGCAAGGCAACGGCCCCGCCCGCCTGGCGCTGGTGGGCCTGGGCGCCAACCTGGGCGATGCCGCATCGACCCTGCGCGAGGCGGTGCGCGAACTCGCCGACGTCCCCGAGTGCACCCTGCTGGCCTGCTCGGGCCTGTGGAGCAGCGCTCCGGTCGACGCCGGCGGGCCCGATTACTGCAACGCGGTGGCCGAGCTGCGCTGCGCCTGCGGACCTCAGCAACTGCTGCGCGCGCTGCAGCACATCGAACAGCGCCACGGGCGACAACGCCCGCCCGGGGTGCGCAACGCGCCGCGCACCCTGGACCTGGATCTGCTTTGTTTCGGCGAACTGCGCCTGGATACGCCCGAGCTCAGCCTGCCCCACCCGCGCATGCACCTGCGCGCCTTCGTGCTCGCGCCGCTGGCCGAACTGCACCCCGACTGGCAGTTGCCCGATGGGGAGCCGGTCACCGAGGCGCTGCGCCGCCTGCGGTCGGCGGGCCAGCGTGTGCGGCGCATCGGAGCGCTGGCGTACTGAGTCAAGGCCCTGGACGAGCCCTTTGCCCGGCACGCGGCGGGGAAATCCGAAAGACCATGCGAACTTGGGGCTATAATGAAATGTTTCCCGGCGCCCCTCGCCTGCATGCAAGGCGCGAGAGTCCGTGGATTGTGGTTCCCTGAACGGGCGGGTCGCACGCAGGTCCGACGCAGCCGCCGGGGCTACCGATTTCTCGCAGCAACCGATTCGAAGCAATCGCAGGAATTCCGATCATGGTCGTCATTCGTCTGTCCCGCGCCGGCGCCAAGGGCCGCCCCTTCTACCACATCGTCGCCACCGATTCGCGCAACCGCCGCGACGGTCGCTACATCGAGCGCCTGGGTTTCTACAACCCGGTGGCCCGCGGCCAGGAAGAAGGCCTGCGCGTGTCGCTGGAGCGCCTGCAATACTGGACCGGCGTCGGTGCCCAGCTGTCCGACACCGTGCAGCGCCTGGTCAAGCAACAGTCCAAGCAACCGGCCCAGCAAGCGGCCGCCGCCGCGGCCTGATGCCCGGCTCGACGCGGCCGCGCCCTGGCGCGGCCGCGAAGCGCGCGATGAGCCCCTCCCCGCGCAAGTCCCCGGCTGCCTCGGAGCCGGCCTTGCCCGCCTCCGAGGCGGCGCCTGCCCCGTCCTGGCCCGAGGGGCTGATCGAGGTGGGCCATGTGCTCGATGCCTGGG
>DAIDHU010000300.1 GCA_027451915.1 Thiomonas sp.
CCGTAGCCTTCGTACAGGCGCAGCGCGCGCTGGTTGCTCGGGCGCACCTCCAGCCACAGCAGCGCGGCTCCGTGCAGGGTGGCGCTGAGCACCACGCCGTCGAGCAATTGCAGCCCGAGCCCGCGCCCCTGCAGCCGCGGCTCGACGGTGATGTTCAGCAGGTGCATTTCCTCCACGCCCGCCAGCGCCACGTAGTAGCCCTGCAATCGCCCCTCTTCGTCGCACAGCACTTGCGCGACGTAGCCGGCGGCCAGCGAATCCGCGAAATTCCCGCGGCTCCAGGCGAATTCGTAGGCGCGCAGCTCGATATCCATGACGGCATCGAGGTCGCCCATGCGCATCTCGCGCAGACCGGTGCGTGCAACCTGGATCATGCCGGGGACTTGTGTGCGTGGCCGTCAAGCCTGGCGCGGGCGCGCTCGTCGCTGGTCAGCGCGACCTTGTCGCGCACGTACAGGGGGCGCGCCGCGGCGGCCTCGACACTCTCGCCGCGGGCATGCGCGGCACGCGCCAGCCCCGCCACCGCGCCGGCCTGCGGCGCCACCGTGCGCGCCGCCCGCAAGGCCTGCGCCCAGCCCTCGCCCAGGGCCTCGCCCAGCGCCTGCGCATGCTCGGCCCAGGCATTGCCGCACAGGGGCATCGCGCCGGGATGGTCGCCGAAGGCCTGGCGCCAGCTGACCGCCGCGTCGCGCGGCGACTGCACGCGCGACGCGCCCGCCAGGCGCCACGAGCCGCCCTTGCATTCGGCGCAGGCCCAGTACAACTCGCCCATGCGCGCATCGTCGGCCACCAGCACGCGGCCCTCGCGCAAAGCCGGTTCGGCCGCGGCGGCCACCGCCAGCAGCGTGGGCACCGGCACCACCGGGCGGCGCAGGCCACGCCCCAGGCCCTGCGCCGCCGCGCAGGCGGCACGCAAGCCGGTGAAGGCGCCGGGGCCGGCGCCAAAGCCGATCAGCGCCACCTCGTCGAGCGCTCGCCCGGACTGGGCCAGCAGTTCGCGCACCAGGGGCAGCAGGCGCTGCGAAGCGCGCGAGCCGCCCGGCTCGGTGCGCTCGAGCACGCGGCCGTCGCCCAGATCCAGCGCCACCGAGAGCCACTCGGTGCTGGAATCAAAACCGAGCACGATCGACGGGGAATTCACGGGAGTTCAGGGGGGACGAGGCGGTGCATCCGGCGCGCCCGGATGGGTCCCGGCGCGAAGTCCGCGGCAGGCCTGTGAAGTGTAGCCGCGCAGGCGCGAGTTTCCGAGCCGGCGGCATTAGCATCGGGCGAGTCGCCACCGCCTTGCCCGTCCGCCTCCATGCCCACGCCGCCCGACCGCGCCCTGCCCGATGCCAACCGACGCCGCGCGATGCGCCTGGGAGCGCGCTCGCTGGCTGGCTTGGCGCTGGCGGGCACAAGCGAGGCCGCGCGCGCCCTGCCGGCGCTGCTGGCGCTGCCGCGCGCCGTGCGCCTGGCGCTGCACTCCGCGGGCATCGACCCCGCGCATTGCAGTTTCGTGCTGCGCGACCTGCACCAGGGCACGGCCCTGGTGGACTGGCAGGCCGACACCCCGCGCAGCCCCGCATCGGTGCTCAAGCTGGTGACCATGTACGCCGCGCTCAACCTGCTCGGGCCGGATTACCGCTGGCGCACCCCCGTCTACGCCATCGACCCCCTGCACAACGGCGTGCTGGCCGGCGACCTGGGTTTCGTCGGCAGCGGCGATCCGCACATCATGGCGCAGGACCTGTGGCGCCTGGCACTGCGCCTGCGCGGGCTCGGGCTGCGGCGCATCGCCGGCAACATCGTCGTCGACCGCAGCGCCTTCAACCTTCCGCCCCACGACCCCGCGCAGTTCGACGGGCAGCCGCTGGCCCCCTACAACGTGGGGCCGGACGCCTTCCTGATCGACTTCGGCAGCGTGCAGTTGCACATGGACGCCCAAGGCGGCGAGGTGCGCGCGTGGACGCAGCCTCCCATGCAGGGCTTCGCACCTCGACTGCCGCGCCTGGAGCCCGGCCCCTGCGGATTTCCGGACCGGCGCCTGCATCCGGACTTCAGCCAGGCGCTGGCGCCGGACCTGGAGGGCACATGGAGCGCCGAATGCGGCCCGATGGACTGGAACCTGGCCGCGCTGATGCCGCCCAACGCCTTCGTGCAGGCGGTCCTGGGCGCGGTGCTGCGCGACGCCGGAATCGAATGGAGCGGCAGCGTGGTGTCCGGGCGGGTGCCGCCGGACGCGCGGCTGCTGACCACCTTGGAGAGCGAGCCCCTGGCGGTGCTGGTGCGCGACATCGACAAGTACAGCAACAACGTCATGGCGCAGCAGGTCTTTCTCACACTGGCGCTGCACGCCGGGCTCGCGCCGGCCGATTTCGGGCGCGCCGCGCAGGTGGTCCAGCAGTGGCTGGACACCCAGGGCCTGGCCATGCCCGACCTGGTGCTGGACAACGGCTGCGGGCTGTCGCGGGTGGCGCGGGTCAGCGCGCGCGACCTGGACCGCCTGCTGCGCGCGGCCTGGCGCGGGCCGCTGATGCCCGAGTTCGTCGCCTCGCTGCCCCTGTCCGGCGAGGACGGCACGCTGCGCCGTCGCCTGGGCGCGAACCTGCGCGGCATGCTGCACGCGAAAACCGGCACCCTCGACGGCGTGCTCGGCCTGGCGGGCTACCTGCAGGGCGAGGACGGCCGGCGCCGCAGCGTGGTGGCGCTGGTCAACGACCCGCGGGCGCAGCAGGCCTGGCCCGCGCTGCGGGCGCTGCTGGAGCACGCCTGAAGGAATGCATGGGTCCGGGGCGCCCGGCCAGGGCCGCCGGCGCTGCTTCTAGAATGGGCTGGAGCAGCCGCCAGCAGCTGCCGATCCGGGAGGGGGAGACCGCGATGCGCATCCTGATCGCCGAGGACGACCAGGTCCTGGCCGACGGACTGACTCGTTCGTTGCGCGCCAGCCACTACGCCGTCGACCAGGTCGGCGACGGTCAGAGCGCCGACCATGCGTTGCACTCGGGCAGCTTCGACCTGCTGATCCTCGACCTGGGGCTGCCGCGCCTGTCCGGATTCGAGGTGCTCAAGCGCCTGCGCAGCCGCGGCGACAGCCTGCCGGTGCTGATCCTCACCGCCGCGGACAATCTGGAGGACAAGGTTCGCGGCCTCGACCTCGGCGCCGACGACTACATGGCCAAGCCCTTCGAGCTGGCCGAGCTGGAGGCTCGGGTGCGCGCGCTGACCCGGCGCGGAATGGGCGCCACGAGTTCGGTGATCCGCCACGGCCCCCTCAGCGTGGACCTCACCGGGCGCGTGGTGATGCTGGATGACCGCGTGGTCGATCTGTCCGCCCGGGAACTGGCCTTGCTGGAGGTCCTGCTGCAGCGCGCCGGGCGCCTGGTCAGCAAGGACCAACTGGTGGATCACCTGTGCGTGTGGGGCGAGGAAGTCAGCACCAACGCCATCGAGGTGTACATACACCGCCTGCGCAAGAAAATCGAGATCGGCCCGGTGCGCATCGCCACGGTGCGCGGCCTGGGCTACTGCCTGGAGCGCATCGCCGTCTCGGCCGCGACGGAGCCGGCGGCGCCCGGCGCCGCCGGCGCGTCGGCACAGGTCGCCTGAGCCATGTCCGTGGGCGCCACGCCCGCCGACGGCGACGCCAGCGCGACCGGGCATTCGGACGCCGCGGCCAGACCCAGGCGCCAGCGCTCGCTGTTCGGCGAGATCCTGGACTGGATGCTCGTTCCCCTGCTGCTGGTGTGGCCGGTGGCCATCGGCATCACCTTCCTGGTGGCCCAGGCGATCGCCACCCAGCCCTTCGACCAGGGCCTGCAGCGCCGGCTCGGGGTGATCGCCGAGTGGGTGCAGAACGCCGGGCCCCCGCTGGCGCGCGCCGCCGGCGCGGCGGGAGCCCGACCGGACGGCGACCTGCTGATGCAGTTGCGTGCCGGCAACGGCCGGGTTGTGGCCGGTGACCCTCGCCTGCCCGACCCTCCGGATACGCAGTGGCCCCGCGACGCGGCGGTGCATCTGCGCGACGCCGACGTGGGAGGGCAGCGCATGCGCATCGCCTGGCGCTGGGTGCGCTCGCCGCGCGACGGCCAGGTGATGGTGCAGGTGGCCGAGGGCCTGCAGCAACGCTCCGAGCTGGCGCGCAACATCGTGCGCGGGGTGATCCTGCCTCAGTTCGTCATCGTGCCCATCTCCATCCTGCTCGTGTGGTTCGGGCTCGGCCAGGGCATCATCCCGCTGGACGAGCTGCAGGCCCGCATCCGGCGTCGGCGCCCCGATGATCTGAGCCCCATCGACCAGCGCGAGGCACCCGAGGAGATCGCGCCGCTGGTGGACTCCATCAACAGCCTGCTGGGGCGCCTGGAGCAGTCCATCCACACGCGCAAGCGTTTCATCGCCGATGCCGCGCATCAGCTCAAGACCCCCCTGGCGGGGCTGCGCATGCAGGCCGAGCTGGCGCAGCGCCAGACCGACCCGGAGGAACTGCGCACCAGCCTGCGCCAGATCGAGGTGTCGGTGGTGCGCACCACCCGCCTGGTGAACCAGCTGCTGGCCCTGGCACGCGCGGAGAACCAGGGGGTGCTGGCGCAACGCAGCCCGGTGCTGCTGGACCTGCGCCAACCGGTTCGCGACGCCTTGCAGGAACTGGCGCCGATGGCGCTGGCCAAGTCCCTGGAGCTCGAATTCGATGCCCCGGAACACGCGCTGTGGGTACGGGGCAACCCGATGCTGCTGCAGGAACTGGCGAAAAACCTGCTGGACAACGCCATCGCCTATACGCCGGCGCGCGGGCATGTCGCGGTCCGCCTGCGCCAGCTCGACGAGCAGGTGATGCTGGGAGTGGAAGATACCGGCCTGGGCATCGCGCCGGCCGAGCGCGACATGGTGTTCCGGCCTTTCTACCGGGTGCTGGGCACCGGGCACGACGGCAGCGGCCTGGGACTGTGCATCGTGCAGGAGATCGCGCGCCAGCACGCCGCCGCCGTCAGCCTGGACGACAACCCGATGAGCGCCGACCCCAGCTATCCCGGGCTGGTGGTGCGGGTGCAGTTCGCCGCCGTGCCGGACCCGCAAGCCGAGCCCGGCTGAGCCTGCCCGGCCGGGCAGGCCGCGGAGCCCATGGATCGCGGCCCCGCGCTGGCGCCCGCCGCTCGCGCGATCAGCCGCGAGGCTTGCGGGCCGCGGGGGCCTTTTTCGTCGCGGGGGCCTTTTTCGTGGCGGGGGTCTTGGCGGCAGCGGACTTGGCCGCCGGAGCCCGGGCCGGCGCGCCCTTGCGCGCGGGTGCGCCCTTCGCGGCCGCGCCGCCCGGCCTGGGCGCGAATTCGAAACCCACCTTGCCGTCGGGCTGACGCACCAGGAAGGCCTTGAACTTGCGCCGCGTGCGCGCGGAGACGAAGCCGTCGAGCAGGTCGGTGCGCCCGTCCGCCAGCAGCTTGCGCAGCTGGGTGGTGTCGATGGGCTGCTGCAGGATCATCTTGCCGGTGCGGAAATCGCAGCTGGGCTGCGCGCCCACGCTGTGCTCGCACACGTAGGAGCTGCCGGCCTCGAACACGCGCGCGCCGCATTTCGGGCAGGCGCCCAGCGGCTCCTGGGCGCTGAAGTCGGGCGTCTCGGAGGACTCCCCGGGGGCTGCCTGGCCGAAGTCGAACTCCAGCTTGTACTGTCCGCTGCCGCCCTCGCGCCCGAGGCGCAGCTCGGCCGAGAAGGGGCGACCCATCTTGCTGCGGAATCCGCTGAGCGGCCCCAGGTGCTTGTGCTCCAGCAGCTGCTCCACCTCGGGCACCTCGAAACTGCGCCCTCCGGGGTGCTTGCCGATGGAGAAGTCGCATTGGGTGCACGCGAAACGGTGGTAGTTCTCGCGCACCACGCCGCCGCAATTCGGGCAGGGGGTGGCCAGCGTGGCGTAGTCGCCCGGGACGCTGTCGCGGTCGAACTCCTTGGCGCGGCGCACGATGGTCTCGGTCATCTGCGCGATCTCGTGCATGAAGGCGTCGCGCGGCATCTGCCCGCGTTCCATCTGCGCCAGCTTGTGCTCCCACTCGCCGGTGAGCTCCGGC
>DAIDHU010000301.1 GCA_027451915.1 Thiomonas sp.
CCACGCGCCCGCCGGGCGCGGTTGCGCGAGCTTGTCGCGCAAGGCCTGGGGCGCCAGCGCGCGCAGGGCGCGACCGGCGCGCAGCGCGGTTCCGAATACCGGCGAGGTCAGGCCCTCGCGCAGGGCCATGCGGGCCATGCGCTCGCCCAGCGGGCGCTGCACCTTGGCATCGACCACGCGGCGCCCGATGTCCAGCAGCCGGCCGTAGGCCACGCCCGAAGGGCAGGTGGTCTCGCAGGAACGGCAGCTCAGGCAGCGATCCAGGTGCAGCTGCGTGGTGCGCGAGGGCTCGGCGCCCTCGAGCACCTGCTTGATCTGGTAGATGCGTCCGCGCGGGCCGTCGAGCTCGTCGCCCAGCAACTGATAGGTGGGACAGGTCGCGGTGCAGAAGCCGCAATGCACGCAGGCGCGCAGGATGGCCTCGGCATCCTGGCCTTCGGCGGTGTCGGCGAATTCGGGAGACAGTCGGGTTTGCATGTTGGGGCCGGCCGGGTTCGCGGCTTCTCAGGAAAGGCCGAAGCAGTCGGGAAACAGGCCGTGCGGATCGAAGGACGATTTGACGCGGCGGTGAATGCCCTGCAGCACGGGCGCGGGCGGCGTGAACACCGGTACCGCGGCGTCGCCCCCGCGAAACCGCGTGGCATGGCCGCCGGCGCGCGCGGCCGCCTCGCGGATGGCTCCCGCGTCGGCGTCGCTGCGCAGCCAGCGCAGCGCGCCGCCCCACTCCACCAGCCAGTGCCCCGGCAGGTCCAGCGCGGGCGTCAGGGACGGCACCGCGATGCGCCACAGCGCCTCGGGCGCCTCGGCCTCCCAGCTTGGCGCGAACCAGTCCGACTCCTGATCGCGCACGCCCGTCCACAGCGCGTCGGCGCGCTGCGGGTCCAGGCGCTCGCCGCCCAGGGCGGAGCATGCCGCCTCCACCGCGGCGCGGGCCCCGCGCAGGCGCAGGTACAGCCGCTCGCCGCCCCCGGCGTGCGCGAACCAGGCGCTGGCCGAGATCGGCAGGGGCCTGGCGCACCACTGGTTGACCTGTTCGATGGCACGGCGCTGGTCCATCTCGAAGCCCAGCGTGGCCTGCGCGCGCGGCTGCGGCAGGACCTTCAGGGACACGTCGAGAATGGCGCCCAGCGAGCCCATGGAGCCGGCCAGCAGGCGCGACACGTCGAAACCGGCGACGTTTTTCATCACCTGGCCGCCGAAGCGCAGGATCTCGGCGCGTCCGCTGAGCAGGCTGGCGCCGAGCACGAAATCGCGCACGGCCCCGACGCTCAGGCGTCCCGGCCCCGACAGCCCGCTGGCCAGCATGCCGCCCACCGTGGCGGACCTGCCATCGCGCGCGAAGCGCGGCGGATCGCAGGGAAGGCACTGGCCCTGGCGCGCCAGCAGCTCCTCCAGCTCGAGCAGGGGGGTTCCGGCGCGCGCGGTCACGTAGAGCTCGCTGGGCTCGTAGGAGACGATGCCGGAGTGCGCGCGCATGTCCAGCCTCTGCGCGCCGCGGCTGCGTGCCGGATCGGGGTCGAGCCAGTCCTTGCTGCCGCCGCCGCGGGGCAGGAGGGGCCTGCGCTCGGCGATGGCCTGGCGCACCTGCTCCTGCAGGGCGCTGACGGTGTCGGATGATTGCACGGGGGGGGTGGCGGTCGAAGGGTTTCAGAAACGCGGAAGCTCCGCGAAGGCGAGCTGCCCGCCGCGCACGTGCATCCTGCCGTACTCGGCGCAGCGTGCGTGGCTGGGGATGTTCTTGCCAGGATTCAGATGCTCGCCGGGGTCGAAGGCGCGGCGCAGCGCCAGGAACTGCTCGCGCTCCTCGGGCGAGAACTGCACGCACATGGAGTTGATCTTTTCCACGCCCACGCCGTGCTCGCCGGTGATGGAGCCGCCCATCTCGACGCAGGTCTCGAGAATCTTCGCGCCGAAGGCCTCGGCGCGCTCCATCTGGTCGGACTGGTTGGCGTCGAACAGGATCAGCGGATGCAGGTTGCCGTCGCCGGCGTGGAACACGTTCACGCAACGCAGATCGAACTCGCGCTCCATGTCCTGGATGGCCTGCAGCATGTCGGCGATGCGCTTGCGCGGGATGGTGCCATCCATGCAGTAGTAATCCGGCGAGATGCGCCCGGAGGCCGGAAACGCGTTCTTGCGCCCGCTCCAGAAGCGCAGGCGCTCTGCCTCGTCGCGGCTGACGGCGATGGCCGTGGCGCCGCAGCCCTGCAGCACCTGGGTCATGTGCTCGATTTCCTCGGCCACCTCCTCGGGCGTGCCGTCGGACTCGCACAGCAGGATGGCCGCGGCCTCGCAGTCGTAGCCGGCGTGCACGAAGGCCTCGGCGGCGATGGTCATGGGCTTGTCCATCATTTCCAGCCCGGCGGGAATGATGCCGGCGGCGATCAGCCCGGCCACCGCATCCCCGGCCTTGCGCAGGTCGTCGAAGCTGGCCATGATGCAGCGCGCAAGCGCAGGGCGCGGGATCAGGCGCACCACCACCTCGGTGACCACCATCAGCATGCCCTCGCTGCCGATCACCGCGGCCAGCAGGTCGGGGCCCGGGCTGTCGCCGGCGAGGTTGCCGATGGTGATCGGCTCGCCCTCGACGGTGTAGCCGCGCACCTGCAGCACGTTGTGCACGGTCAGCCCGTACTTCAGGCAATGCACCCCGCCCGAGTTCTCCGCCACGTTGCCGCCGATGGTGCAGGCGATCTGGCTGGACGGGTCCGGGGCGTAGTACAGGCCGTGGCGCGCGGCGGCCTCGGAGATGGCCAGGTTTCGCACCCCGCTTTGCACCACCGCCACGCGCGCCACGGGGTCGATGGACTGGATGCGGTTCAGGCGCGCCAGCGACAGCGTGACGCCGGCCGCCAGGGGCAGCGCGCCGCCCGACAGCCCGGTGCCCGCGCCGCGCGCCACGACCGGCAGACCCAGCGCGTGGCAGGCACGCAGCACCGCGGCCACCTGCTGCTCGTTCTCGGGCAGGCACACGACCAGCGGGCGCTGGCGGTACGCGGCCAGGCCGTCGCACTCATAGGGCGTGGTCTCGTCGTCGCGCAGCAGCAGCGCATGGGCCGGCAACTGGCCGGCCAGCGCCGCGGCCAGCGCCGCGCGCGCGCCCGCGGCATCGGCCGGGGCGGCCGCGCCCGGAGGCTGCGAAGTTGCCGTGACGGAGCTCATGGACATGGTGGCGTTTCTCCTCGAATCCTTTGCGCGGGGCGCTGTGCCCGAATTGTGCCCCAGCGGCCCGGCCCGCGCCGCTCAGGGCTGGGCCCACCAGCGCTCGCCGAACTTGCCCTGCAGCCAGTCGACGAAGCGCGTGACCTTGGCCGGCACCAGACTGGGCGAGGGGTAGACGGCGTGGATCTCCTGCGCCGGCAGCGACCACTGGGGCAGCAGCGCCGCCAGTCGCCCCTTGCGCACCTCGCTGTGCGCCACGTACCAGGGCAGGATCACCACCCCCATGCCCTCGCAGGCCGCCTCCAGCAGGGTGGACAGGCTGTTCGAGCGCAGGCGCCCGCGCACCGGCACCACGGCGGCCTGGTGCTCGGGCCCGGCGAAATGCCAGCGCGCATCGCCCTGCACCGAGCTGTACACCAGCGCCTCGTGCGCCGCCAGCTCGCGCGGATGGGCCGGGGCGCCCCGGGCCTCCAGGTAGGCCGGCGACGCCGCCACCAGCCAGGGGTTGATGCCCAGGTAGCGCGCGCCCAGCGTGGAGTCGGCCAGGCGCCCCATGCGGATGGCCACGTCGATGCCCTGCTCGACCAGGTCGACGTAACGGTCGTCCACCATCAGATCCACCTGCAGCTGGGGGTTGATGCGCATGAACTGCATCAGGCGCGGCGCCAGCACGCGGCGCCCGAATCCCACCGAGGTGCTCACCCGCAGCCCGCCCTGCACCTGCGACTGCAGCAGCGCGGCCACGCTTTGCGCCTCCTCGGCATGGTGCGCGATCAGCCGGCACTTGTCGTAGTACAGCAGCCCGATCTCGGTAGGCGACACGCCGTGCGTGGACCGGTGCAGCAGGCGCGCGCCCAGGCGCCGCTCCATCTGCGCGATCTGCTTGGTGGCGGCCGGCTGGCCGATGCCCAGCTCGGCCGCGGCGCGGCTGAAGGAGCCGAGATCGACCACCCGGATGAACAACCGGACGTCCTGCATGCGTTCCATGGCCGCAGTAGGCCACAGGCGCAAGGACCTGTCCATTCCTTCAGGGAATAAGCAATATGCCGTCGGGATCCCTTCCGGCGCGCACGCGGCGTGGCCAGAATGCACTCCGCACCCCGCCCCCGGAACAGGAGATACGACCATGGCAAGAATGCTGGCCACCCAGGCCGCCGTGCTGGTGATGGAAAAGGAAGGCATCAGCCAGGCCTTCGGCGTGCCTGGCGCCGCCATCAATCCGCTGTACGCGGCCCTGCGCGAGCGCCAGTCCATCACCCATGTGCTGGCGCGCCATGTCGAGGCCGCCTCGCACATGGCCGAGGGCTACACGCGCGCCCGCGCCGGCAATATCGGCGTGTGCATCGGCACCTCGGGGCCGGCCGGTACCGACATGATCACAGGGCTGTACTCGGCCAGCGCCGACAGCATCCCGATTCTTTGCATCACAGGCCAGGCGCCGCGCGCGCGCCTGTACAAGGAGGACTTCCAGGCGGTGGACATCGAGTCCATCGCCAAGCCCGTCACCAAGTGGGCGGTGACGGTGCGCGAGCCCGCGCTGGTGCCCCGGGTGTTCCAGCAGGCCTTCCACCTGATGCGCTCGGGCCGTCCGGGCCCGGTGCTCATCGACCTGCCGGTGGACGTGCAGATGGCCTCGATCGAGTTCGACATCGACACCTACGAGCCGCTGCCGGTGTACAAGCCGGCCGCAACGCGCAGGCAGATCGACAAGGCGCTGGACATGCTGCTGGAGTCGGACAAGCCGGTGATCGTGGCCGGCGGAGGCATCATCAACGCCGACGCCTCCGCGCTGCTGGTCGAATTCGCGGAGCTCACCGGGGTACCGGTGATCCCCACGCTGATGGGCTGGGGCAGCATCCCCGACGACCACGCGTTGATGGCCGGCATGTGCGGCCTGCAGACCAGCCACCGCTATGGCAACGCGACCCTGCTGGCCAGCGATTTCGTGCTGGGCATCGGCAACCGCTGGGCCAACCGCCACACTGGCTCCATCGACGTGTACACCCGCGGTCGGCGCTTCGTGCACGTGGACATCGAGCCCACGCAGATCGGCCGGGTGTTCATGCCCGACTACGGCATCGTCAGCGACGCGCGCGCCGCGCTGGAACTGTTCGTCCAGGCCGCGCGCGAGCGCAAGGCCGCCGGCAAGCTGCGGGACTTCGGCTCCTGGAGCGCGCGCTGCGCCGAGCGCAAGCGCCTGATGCACCGCAGGACCGACTACGAGGACAAGCCCATCAAGCCCATGCGGGTCTACGAGGAGATGAACCGGGCCTTCCCGCGCGACACCGTGTACGTGTCCACCATCGGACTCTCGCAGATCGCCGGCGCGCAGTTCCTGCAGGTGTACGGGCCGCGCCAATGGATCAACTGCGGACAGGCCGGCCCGCTGGGCTGGACCATCCCCGCCGCCCTGGGCGTCGTGGCCGCCGACCCGACGCGCAGCGTCGTGGGTCTGTCGGGCGACTACGATTTCCAGTTCCTGATCGAGGAGCTGGCGGTGGGCGCGCAGTTCCGGCTGCCCTACGTGCACGTGCTGGTCAACAACAGCTATCTGGGCCTGATCCGCCAGGCGCAACGCAATTTCGACATGGACTATTGCGTGCAGCTGGGCTTCGAGAACCAGAACATGGCCGACGACGGCTCGGGTGTGCGAGGCTACGGCGTGGACCACGTCGCCGTGGTGCAGGGGCTGGGCTGCAAGGCGCTGCGGGTGACCGAGCCGCGGCACATCGGCGCCGCGCTGCGCCAGGCTCGCGACATGGCCCGGGAGCACCGCGTGCCGGTGGTGGTGGAGGTGATCCTGGAGCGCGTGACCAACATCTCGATGGGCACCGAGATCGACAACGTGGTGGAGTTCGAGGACATCGACTGCCGCCACCCGGAAGGACAAGCGGGCCTGGAACGGGCCGGCCTGCTCGAGTGAGCCCCGCCGCCCGCAACCCCCGACACCACACGGAGACACCCACGATGCCGCGATTCGCCGCCAACCTCAGCATGCTGTTCACCGAGGTTCCCTTCCTCGAGCGCTTCGCCCGTGCCGCCGACGCGGGCTTCGAGGCGGTGGAATTCCTGTTCCCCTACGCCTGGCCGGCCGCGCGCATCCGAGAGCTGCTCGATGCGCATGGGCTTCGCCTGGTGTTGCACAACCTCCCGGCCGGCGACTGGGATGCCGGCGAACGCGGCATCGCCTGCCTGCCCGATCGGGTCGAGGAATTCCGCGCCGGGGTGGCCACGGCCCTCGACTACGCGAAGGTGCTGGGCGTGGGCCAGCTCAATTGCCTGGCCGGCAAGGCCCCGGCGGGCGCGGACCCGGCCGTGCTGCGCGCCACCCTGGTGGCCAATCTGCGCTACGCCGCCGGCGAGCTGGCGCGCGCCGGGCTCAAGCTGCTGGTCGAGCCGATCAACACCTTCGACATTCCCGGATTCTT
>DAIDHU010000302.1 GCA_027451915.1 Thiomonas sp.
GCCTGCTGGTGGTCGTGGGCAGCTGGCTGGTGTTCCCGGAGAGCTTCATCTATTTCGGCATCCTGCAGGGCGTGGCGGCGATGCTCCTGGTGCACCGGCTGCTTGGCAGGCGCCTGGGGGCCTGGGTGCTGGTGCTGGCCCCCCTGGCCATCGCCGCGCCGCATGTGCTGGCATCCGCGCGCTTCAACCCGCCGCTGTGGAACTGGACCGGATTGATCACGCGCAAACCCATCACCGAGGACTACGTGCCGCTGCTTCCCTGGCTGGGGGTGTTCTGGGCCGGGGCTGGCGTGGGCGCCTTGCTGCGGCGGGTGGAGCTGCGCCCGCTGCGCGCGCTGCCCCGGGTGGGGGTGCTGGCCTGGCTGGGGCGCTGGCCGCTGAGCATCTACCTGTTGCACCAGCCGGTGCTGATCGGCCTGCTGTGGCTGGTGTCGCGGGCCATCGGGCATCCCTCGCCGTTCTGAGGGCTGGCTCAGGCTCCCGGGGCCGGGCTCGGCGTGCCTGCCCGCGGGGCCGCCCCCCGCGCGCCGGATACCTGGCGGCGTCGCGGCCGATGCCCACGAAGCCGCCGGAGGGCGGCGCGGCCACGGCGATCCGCGGGAAGCGCTGCGGCTTCGCGGCCGGATCGGGGCTTGATGCATGACAAGGTCGCGCCATGGTCTTTGCGCGCGAGTCGCCGCGTCTTCGTTGCGCGTCGCGAGAGATGGAAACATGCGGATGCAACTGCGCGAGGTGTATCGCCTCAGGCCATGACGCAACGCAATCAAACGGCCCCCTGGCATGTCTAGGCTTTGAGCTGGTGCCGATTCCGGCACGCCATCCCCAAGGAGCCTGGTTCATGTCCGTGGAACATCCCTATCAGCCGCTGGCGCTGGTCGGCACGCGCGACGGCGTGCCGCAGCTGGCCGAGCCCGATTGGCCGCAGCCCGATCTGCGCTTCGCCCGCCCCATGGGGGCCTGGGTGATCGTGGGCGCGTTGTTCGTGGTGGTCATCGCCCTGTGGGCGATGGTCGCGGTGTTCTTTTCCGCGCATGCCTGAGGACAGACCATGTCATCGACGACGAGTGACGCCTTCGACCACCGCTTCCATGCCGCCGCGCAGCGCCACGAGCGCGCGTGGGTGTTCATTTCCGTGGCCATGATCGCCGTGCTGTTCATCGCCGAGGTCTACCTGGTGGTGCACGACTACGGGGTGGTGGCGAAGACCGCGCGCATCTACGCGGACCCGAACACCCCCGCGACCCTGGCCGACTTCCAGGGCAGCGGCGTCAAGCAGACCGGCCCCAACTCCTACAGCGTGTACGAGATGGGTCGCATCTGGTCCTGGACCCCGGGCACGGCCACCCCGTTGACCCTTCCGGCCGGCGCGCACGTGACCTTCTACGTCACCAGCGGCGACGTGCTGCACGGCTTCGAGATCCAGGGCACCAGCATCAACCTGACGGCGATTCCCGGCGTGGTCGGGCATGTCAGCTACACCTTCGACAAGCCCGGCACCTACTACATCATCTGCAACGAGTATTGCGGCGCGGGGCACCAGGCGATGATCGGCAAGATCATCATCACCGGGAGGGCCCACGCATGAGCGCCGTCATGACGCAAGGCCGCGCGCAGTCCGCCGGGATCGCCGTGAGCCAGGACGTGGCCGCGGCCAAGCGCCTGCTGCTGGCCTTCTGGGTCACCGGGTTCTGCGCCTTGCTGGTGGGCATCGCCATCGGCGTGCTGCAGGGCGCGAACTACGCGGGAATCGACCTCTATCCCTATCTGGCCCCGTTTCTCAAGACCTATTACCAGGGCCTGACCCTGCACGGAGTGCTCAACGCCTTCGTGTTCACGTTTTTCACCATCTCCGGCTGGCTGATGTACCTGCCCGCGCGCGAGCTCAAGCTGCGGCCCAGGCTGGCGCTGGGCTGGTTCACCTACGGGCTGATGCTGCTGGGCACCCTGATGGCGGCCTACGCCATGTTCGACAACTCGTCGAGCGTGCTCTACACCTTCTATCCACCCCTGCAGGGCAGCCCCTACTTCTACCTCGGCATCACCCTGGTGGTGGTCGCCAGCCTGCTGCCGCTGATCGTGGTGCTGGACCTGCGCGCGCGCTGGAAGCGGGCGAACCCGGGGCAGGTGACGCCGCTGGTGACCTTCATGAGCGCGAGCATCCTGCTCATGTGGCTGCTGGCCGCGCTGGGCGCTGCCAGCGAGGCCGTGTTCCTGCTCGATCCCTGGTCGCTGGGCCTGAGCTCGACCGTGGATCCGCTGCTGGCGCGCACCCTGTTCTGGTGGACCGGGCATCCGATCGTCTACTACTGGCTGATGCCGGGCTACATCTCCATCTACGCGCTGCTGCCGCGCCAGGCGGGGGGTAAGCTGGTGTCCGATCCGCTGGCGCGCCTGGCCTTCCTGCTGCTGATGGTGTTCTCGGTGCCGGTGGGAACCCACCACCAGTACACCGACCCGGGCATCGCGCCGGTGATCAAGGGCGTGGTGACCGCGCTGACCCTGTCGGTGGCCATCCCCAGCCTGATCACCGCCTTCACGGTGGCGCTGAGCCTGGAGTACGCCGGGCGACGCCGCGGCGGCAAGGGCCTGATGGGCTGGTGGGGCGCGCTGCCCTGGCGCGACCCCTCGGTGGTGGCGCAGGTGCTGGCCCTGGTCAGTTTCATCTTCGGCGGCGCGGGGGGCATTGTCAACGCCAGCTGGCAGCTCGACAACGTGGTGCACAACACCCTGTGGATTCCCGCGCACTTCCACCTCACGGTGGGCACGATGACCACGCTGGTATTCATGGGCGTGAGCTTCTGGCTGCTGCCGCACCTGACGGGGCGCCGGCTGTTCGCGCCGCGCCTGGCGCTGGGCTCGGTGTGGCTGTGGTTCACCGGTCTGATGGTGTGGGGCTTCGCGGGCCACTGGGCCGGGCTGGATGGCGTGCCGCGCCGCGCCTGGATCTCGGCCCTGCCGCATGCGCAGTACATGCGCCTGTACGGTGCCGTGCACGGCGCGCTGGAAATCGTGGGCGTGGGCGGCGCGATCGCGGGGCTGGGGGCCATCGGCTTTTTCATATGCTTTTTCGGCACCCTGTTCGGGCGCCGTGACGAGCAGGCGATGCGCCAGATCCCCTTCACCCAGGTGATCACCGGTCCGGAGAACTCCGTGATGGCCCGCATCGCCGAGCCCCTGGGCCTGTGGACCGTGATCACGCTGGTCATCACGCTGGCGGTGTACATACCCACCCTGTGGCCCATGCTCACGCATCCCATCCATGCCGTCGGCTTCCACATCTGGTGACGGGAGCGCCGGCCGTGCCGGGCCTGTGCAGGGCTGGCGCGGCTCGGCGCTGCGGGCCCTGATCGCCTGCACGCTGCTCGCCCTGCTGCTGTGGGCCTGGGGCCGCGCGGGACGCGAAGGCCCCGCGCTGCACGGGCAGGTCCTCGATGGGCATGCCGCGCCGGCGTTCCAGGGCCTGCGCGACACCCGTGGCCGGCACTTCGACTGGGGAGCCCAGCGCGGCGATGCCGTGCTGGTGTTCTTCGGCTACACCCATTGCCCCGACGTGTGCCCCCTGACCCTCGTGCGCCTGGCGCGGGTGCTGGAAGGCCTGGGAGCGGGGGCGCGCCGGGTGCGCGTGGTGTTCGTCACCCTGGATCCCGCCCGCGACACGCCGAAGGTGCTCGGGGCCTATCTGGGCGCCTTGCTTGCGGGCGCGACCGGCCTGCGAGGCGATGCCGCGGCCACGGCGCGCAGCGCCGCGCAATGGGGCGTGCGCTGGCGCCGTGTCGCGGATCCGCGGGGCGGGGCCGATTACTGGTTCGACCACACCGCCTCGGTCACCCTGGTGGGCCCGAAGGGCCATGTTCGCGCCCGCTACGGCTATGCCCAACTGGCCTCGCCGGGCCTGTTGCGAGGCGACCTGCGGGCCTTGTTGCGATGAGGTCCGCGGCCTGGGGCTCCGGCGCCTGG
>DAIDHU010000303.1 GCA_027451915.1 Thiomonas sp.
ACGCGCTGCTGCGCCGCGACCCCGGCGCGGCGCCAACGCTAGACTCGGGGCTGGATTCGCACACCAGCCCCGGCGACATGCCCTGACCCACGCCATGCTGACCGCCGTCTACCCCGGAACCTTCGACCCCTTCACGCGCGGCCACTAGGATCTCGTGCGTCGCGCCAGCAACCTGTTCCCGCGCCTGATCGTGGGCGTGGCGGCGGGGCACCACAAGAATGCGCTGTTCGGCATCGAGGAGCGCCTGGAGCTGGCTCGGGCGATCCTCGCGCCCTACCCGAACGTGCGGGTGGAGGGATTCACCGGCCTGCTCAAGGACTTCGTCGAGCACCAGGGCGCGCAGGTGATCGTGCGCGGGCTGCGCGCCGTCAGCGATTTCGAATACGAATTCCAGATGGCGGGCATGAACCGCCAGCTGATTCCGGAGGTGGAAACCCTGTTCATGACCCCTGCGGACCAGTACCAGTTCGTATCCGGTACATTCGTGCGGGAAATCGCCATGCTGGGCGGCGATGTCGGTAAATTCGTGGTGCCGCTGGTCACCGAGCGCCTGGCCGAGAAACTGGCCGCGCGTCGGCGCCAGGCTGGTGAATCCCCCGCGGCCTGAGACCGCGCCCTCCCTTCCTCCCCCGAGCAACCGTTTCGCCATGGCCCTGTGGATCACCGACGAATGCATCAACTGCGACGTCTGCGAGCCCGAATGCCCGAACCAGGCGATTTCGATGGGCCCGGAGATCTACCGCATCGACCCGGAGCGCTGCACGGAGTGCGTGGGTCACTTCGACAAGCCCCAATGCGTGCAACTGTGTCCGGTGGATTGCATCCCCGTGCATCCGCAGCATGTGGAAAGCCGCGAGCAACTGTGGGAACGCTACCTGCGCCTGCAGCAACAGGCGCAGGCGGGCCCCCAGACCCCGCCTTCCGAGCGCACTGAGTCCCGGCGCCCGTAGCCCCGGCGCCCCGGGACACGAGTTGCCGGGTGTCCGCGGGACAGGACACTAGCGCGGCGCGTTGCCGCGGTGCAATTCCATGACCGCGGCGTCGAACTCGCCGCGCAGCAGGCGCGGCAGCGCGTCCAGCGCACGGTCCATCGCCTGCTCGATCAGCTCCAGCTCGCCGCGCTGCGGCCTGCCCAGCACGAAGCCGATCACGGCCTCGCGGCTTCCGGGATGGCCGATGCCCAGGCGCAGGCGCCAGAACATCGGCGTGCCCAGCTGGGTCGTGATGTCGCGCAGGCCGTTGTGGCCGGCGTGGCCGCCGCCGCACTTGAGCTTGACCTGCCCGGGGGGTAGGTCAAGCTCGTCGTGCACCACCAGGATCTCTTCCGGGGCGATCTTGTAGAAGCGCGCCATGGCCCCCACGGATTGGCCGGAGCGGTTCATGTAGGTGCCCGGCTGCAGCAGCCAGACATCCCCGTGCGGCCCGCGCAGGCGAGCCACATGGCCAAAGAAACCCTTCTCCGGGCGCAGATCGAGCCGCTCGCGCTGCGCCACCTGATCCACCCACCAGAAACCGGCATTGTGGCGCTGCTGCGCATGCTCGGGACCGGGATTGCCCAGGCCCACGATCAGACGGATCAAGGCGCATCCCCCGTCTCGGATTCGGCGCGGGGTTCGCGCGCGAGCAGGGCCTCCAGCGCGCCGGCGGCGTCGATGCGCCGGTCCAGCAGCGCGCACACCTGCTCGGTGATGGGCATCTGCAGCCCCTGGCGCCTTGCCAGTTCCAGCACGGTGCGCGCGGTATAGACCCCTTCGGCGACATGTCCCAGGTCGCGCACCACGGCCTGAAGATCCTTGCCCGCCGCCAGTTGCAGGCCCACGCGGCGATTGCGCGAGAGGTCTCCCGTGCAGGTGAGCACCAGGTC
>DAIDHU010000304.1 GCA_027451915.1 Thiomonas sp.
GCCTCACGCAACAGGCCCCAGGTACCGGCGACGATCAGCGCCACGATGACCACGCTGACAACGGGGTCCAGCCAGTTCCAGCCCGTGGCCAGGATCGCCAGCCCGGCCACCACCACACCCAGGGAGATGCCCGCGTCGGACAGCATGTGCAAGTAGGCGCCACGCACGTTCAGGTCCGACTTCTGCCCCCGCAGCAGCAGCCAGGCGGAAAAGCCGTTGACCACCAGGCCCGCGGCGGCCACCAGGGTGACCGTGAGCCCGGCCACCGGCGGCGGCGCCAGCATGCGCTGCACCGCCTCCCAGGCGATGGCACCGGAAGCCAGCAGCAGCAGCACGGCATTGGTCAGCGCGGCCAGGATGGAACTGCTGCGCAGGCCATAGGTATAGCGTCCATTGGGCGCGCGCCGCCCCAGCATGGCGGCCACCAGCGCCAGGACCAGGCCGAGCACGTCCGACAGGTTGTGCCCGGCATCGGCCATCAGCGCGGTCGAATTGGCGATGAAGCCGAACCCGAACTGGATGATCACCAGCAGCGTGTTGAGCGCGATGGCGATGCGAAAGGCCGAGGCCTGCTTCTCCGGATCGCCATGGTGATGATGATGCCCCCCGTGCCCGTGCCCGTGCCCGTGGTCGTGGTCGTGGTCGTGGTCGTGGTCGTGATCGTGGTCGTGGTCCCGACCGTCGTGCCTGGAATCGCCGGCCCTCATTCGAGTTCTCCCGTCGGCTCGGCGATGTGCTCGATCATGTCGCCGAGCATGCGCGCCACATGCTGGTCGGCGGTGGAGTACAGCACATGCCTGCCCTGGCGCTCGGACTTGACCAGGCGTGCGGCACGCAGCAGGCGCAGATGGTGGCTCACCAGCGTGGGCGCGAGTTCCAGGCCCGCCGCGATGTCGCCCACGGCCACCGGCCCCTGCAGGCAGGCCATGACAATGCGCAGGCGCGTGGTGTCGCCCAGGAGGCGGAAAAGGTCCGCGAGTTGCGGCAGCAGGGTGTCGGCGTGCATGGGGTCCGAGGCCCCGCGGATCGAGGCCATACATATGAACAGATGTTCACATGTGAACATGAAAGGGCCCCAAGGTCAATCCCATGCGCCTTGCCGAAACCCGCGGGCACGTGCGCCGCGGCCTTGGCGTTAGCATCGTGCGGGAAACCTTGCCGGAGCCCGCCATGCCCTACGACGACGCCAATCCCTTCGCCCGCATCCTGCGCGGCGAACTGCCCAGCATCCGCCTCGCCGAGGACGACGACGCGCTGGCCATCATGGACATCATGCCCCAGGCCGACGGCCACGTGCTGGTCATCCCCAAGGCGCCGGCCGAGCAGATCTTCGAATTGCCCGACGCCGCCCTGGTGGCGGCCATGCGCATGACCCAGCGCCTGGCCGTGGCGGTGCGCGAGGCGCTGCAGCCCGACGGCCTGTTCATCGGCCAGTTCAACGGTGCCGCGGCCGGCCAGACCGTGCCCCACGTGCATTTCCACGTCATTCCCCGCTGGAAGGGCAGCGAGCTGCACATGCATGCGCGCGACCGCGCCGACCCGGAAAAACTCCAGGCCATCGCGCAGCGCATCCGCCAGCAACTCGGCGCCTGAAGGCCCGGGCCCGGCCACCGCCCATGTTCCTGCTGCCGGCCTTCGCCCTTCCCTTCCTGTTGTTTTTCGCCATCCGCCGCCTGGTGCGCATCCCCCGCGGCCTGCTCCAGGGGCGCCTGCACGTGCCGGAGCATCGCAGGCAGATGCTCGGCCTCCTGGGCACCGTGGCCTACGCCTGCCTGCTGGGCTCCACCATCGCCCTGGTGGTGGCCTTGTCGCGCGTGGCCCTGGCCTCGCACGATGCGCTGTCCGCCTACCTGTCCGTGGGCGCCTATGTGCTGGCCTATCCCCTGGTCTACCTGGTCGCGGAGTGGATCTTCTACTACGCGTTCAAGGAGTCGCCCGAGGCTGCCCCGGCTCAGAGCAGGCCCTGACGCTTGAGGCGATAGGCCAGCTGCGCGCGCGTCAGTCCGAGGCGCCGCGCCGCCTCGGACACGTTGTAGCGAGCGGCCACCAGGGCTTCGCGATAGCGTTCGGCATTCCCGGTCGCGCCGGCCTCGGCCGTGGAGCCCCCGCCGCCCGAGGCCTGCGGCACGGCGCCCGCGGGCATGGCCGTCGGGTTGCCGGCGCCTCGCGCGCCAAGCTCGGTCAGGCGTCCGTCGAGCCCTGGCGACAGCCCGTGGGGCGCCTCGATCTCCCCGCCTCGAAACAGGTGCACCACGTCGATGGGTTCGTCGGGGCCGGCCATGATCACCCCGCGTTCGATCAGGTTCTGCAGTTCGCGCACGTAGCCGGGAAAGTCGTATTGCAACAGTGCCTGCACGGCACGCGGCGTGAAGCCGGCGATGCGGCGCCCGTAATGCTCGCCGTAGCGCCGAAGGAAGGCCTCCATGAGCAGCGGGATGTCGTCGCGGCGCTCCTTCAGCGGCGGCAGCGCGATGGGAAACACGTTGAGCCGGAAGAACAGGTCCTCACGGAAGCGCCCGGCGCGCACCTCGGCCCGGAGATCGACATTGGTGGCGGCCAGCACGCGCACGTCCACCGCGATCTCGCGGCTGCCCCCCACCCGCTCGATGCGCCGCTCCTGCAGGGCGCGCAGCAGCTTGCCCTGCGCGAAAAAGCTCAGCGAGGCGATCTCGTCCAGGAACAGCGTGCCGCCTTGCGCGCGCTCGAAGCGCCCGGCCCGCGAACTGCTCGCGCCGGTGAACGCGCCCTTTTCCACGCCGAACAGCTCGGCCTCGATGAGGGTGTCGGGAATGGCCGCGCAGTTCACCGCGATGAAGGGAGCGGCGGCGCGGGGGCTGATGGCGTGCAGGGTCTGCGCGAACAATTCCTTGCCGGCGCCCGAGGGGCCGCTGAACAGCACCGTCGCGGGTGTGGGCGCGACCCGCTCGATCAGGTGCCGCGCCGCGCTGAAACTCGAGGAAATACCCAGCAGCGCAGACTGCGCGGCACCGGGTGGCGCCAGGGCAGCGCCCCGCTTCGCGCCCGCGGCCGCCATGGGGGCCTGGGCCTGCCCGCCCAGACTGCTGCGAATGCCGGCGGCCGACAGCCCCGGCGCGAAGTAATGCTGATCGAGCTCGGGGTCCTCCCACTCCTCGGCCGGACGCCCGATCAGGCGACAGGCGCGCGCCCCGGTGGCCCGGCATTCGATTTCCCGATACACGATGAACTTGCCCATGAAGGCGCTGGCATAGCCGCTGGCGTAGCCGATCTGCATCCAGCAGGCCGGCTCGGTGCCGATGCCGAAGGCCGCGATGTGCTCGTCGTCCTCGCTCGAGTCGTGCCACCAGAAATCGGCGTGGAAGCTGCCGCGGGCGATGTCGAACTCGAAGGCGATGGCCTCGGGGCGCACGATGCCGCCGAGCTTGTGCATCTGCGGCCCGGCGTGGAAGGCATTGACGGGGTCGCTGTCGGGCCAGGTGCGCCGAACCAGTTCGGCGTCGCGCGCGCCGGCGGCGTAGCCCACGCGGGTCAGCAGCGAGCGGGCCTGTTCCTGGCCCAGGCGCGCGATGAGTTCGGCGCGCAGCGAACCGAAGGTGGAGGAGCGCCACAACACCATGCGCTGGTCGTTGAGCCAGATGCGCCCGTCGTCGGGCGAGAAGCTCAGGGCCTCGGCGAGGTCGCGCAGGGTGGGCGTGGCGCCCTCGTCGATGTCCCGGCTGGTGCGCGACGAACGCCGCTGCAGTTCAGCCAGGCTGACGCGATTCGGAGCAGTGGATGGCATCCAGGGGTCTTGATGCAAAGTGCATCATGCATTTTTGATCAAGAACCGCCGATCATGGTCCGGGAATACCCGCAGACGCGCCCGGCAAGGGCTTGATTTGCCGGGAATCCGCGGCGCCCGGCCCGCCTGGCACGCCGTTTGCGAAGGCCTCCACGCCCAAGCGCCGGTCCAGAGCGCGGGCCCATCCATCGAGGAGACAACTCATGTTCCAGGGAAAGACCGTGGTGGTCACCGGTGCCGCGTCGGGCATCGGCGCGGCCACCGCCGCGTTGCTGGCCGAGCGCGGGGCCGAAGTCCTCGCGGTGGACCTCAACCGCCCGC
>DAIDHU010000305.1 GCA_027451915.1 Thiomonas sp.
GGTCAACCTGGTGATGTTCGTGTTCAACCTGTTCCCGATCCCCCCGCTGGACGGCGGACGCGTGCTGGTGGGCCTGCTGCCGCTGCGCCAGGCGCTGGCGCTGTCGCGCATCGAACCCTATGGCTTTTTCATTGTCATGGCGCTGGTGCTCACCGGCATCGCCACCTCCGTGTGGCTGCTGCCGCTGATGCTGCTGAGCCAGAAGTTGCTGGGCCTGCTGCTCAGCCCCTTTCAGCTGATCCTGTAACCCGCCCGGCCATGCGCCATGCCGGCCGGCACGGCGGCGCCGCGCCCGGCCCCGGCATCCCACTCCCCCGAGAATCGAACATGAACCACAGTCCCCGCCTTCCCCTGGACTGGCGCACGGCCGCGATCGGCGCGGTCCTGGCCTGCGGCCTGCTCGCGGCGGCGCCCTCGCGCGCCTCCGAGGTCTCGCTGCTGGCCGGCTCCTTCGACGGCTACCACAACTACACCGCGGCCTGGCAAAGCGACGCGCTGTGGGCGCATGACTTTGGCTCGAGCCGCCTCGACCTCAGCCTGGAAGCCTCGCTCGGCCGGGTATTCGGCCCGGCCGGCAAGCCGGGCACTCCCCTCTGGCATGTGGGGCTCACGCCCTTCCTGCGCTGGTGGTTCACGCAGCATACGGCCGTGGAAGCCGGCATCGGCGCGAATGTGTTCTCCGGCACCTACATCGGCTCGAAGACCATTTCCACGGCCTACCAGTTCGGGGATTCGCTGGGCCTGGTCCACCGCATCGCCGACACGCCCTGGGGCGTGGGGCTGCGATTCACCCATTATTCGAACGCCGATATCAAGCGCCCCAACCCGGGCCAGAACTACCTGCAACTGCGCCTGAGCTATGAACTCCGCTGATTCCATTCCCGAACGCGTGCTGTCGGGCATGCGCCCGACGGGCGCGTTGCACCTGGGCCACTATCACGGAGCCCTGAAGAACTGGGTGCAGCTCCAGCAGGACAAGCCCTGCTACTTTTTCGTCGCCGACTGGCACGCACTGACCACGCATTACGAGTCGCCGGAAGTCATCGCCAGCCACACCCATGACATGGTGATCGACTGGCTGGCCACCGGCGTGGACCCGGCCAGGGCCACGCTGTTCGTGCAAAGCCGCCTGCCCGAGCACGCGGAGCTGTTCCTGCTGCTGGGCATGGGCACGCCGCTGGCCTGGCTGGAGCGCGTACCCACGTACAAGGAGCAGATCTCCAACCTCAAGGACAAGGACCTGCTCACCTACGGCTTCCTGGGCTATCCGCTGCTGCAGGCGGCCGACATCCTGATCTATCAGGCGCGCTGGGTTCCGGTTGGGGCGGACCAGGTCCCCCATGTCGAGATCAGCCGGGAGATCGCGCGACGCTTCAACACCCTGTACGGCAAGGATGCCGACATCGAGGCCAAGGCACGCGCCGCCGCCGCGCACCTGCCCGAGGAGCAACGGCAGCGCCTGGCCGCGCTGCGTCGAGGCGCCGACCAGGAAGGCCAGGTGGAACTGCGCGAGCAGGCGCATGCGCTGGTTTCCGAGAGCAAGCTCTCGCGCGCCGACAAGGACGCGCTGCGCGCCCAGATCGACGGCGGCCGGCGCAGCATCCTGCGCGAACCCGAGGCGCTGCTCACCCCGGAGTCGCGGCTGCCCGGGCTGGATGGGCGCAAGATGTCCAAGAGCTACGGCAATTCCATCGCCATCCGCGAGGAACGCGCCAGCGTGGAGCACAAGATCCGGCGCATGCCGACGGACCCGGCGCGGGTGCGCCGCAGTGATCCGGGCGACCCCGAGAAGTGCCCGGTGTGGCAATTCCACCTGGCCTACAGCGACGATGCCTGCCGCGAGTGGGTGCGCCGCGGCTGCACCAGCGCCGGCATCGGCTGCCTGGAATGCAAGCAGCCGGTGATCGACGCGGTGTTGCGCGAGCAGCAGCCCATGCTCGAGCGGGCGCAGCCCTATGTCGACCAGCCCGCGCTGGTGCGCGACATCCTGGACGCCGGAACCGCCAAGGCGCGCGAGACCGCGCGCGAGACCATGCGCGAGGTGCGCGACGCGATGGGCCTGCTCAGCGCCTGATCAGGGCTCTCGCGGCGGCTCGCGGGCGCTGGCGCCGCGCTGCCTCGCGCGGCGCATCAGTGCCCGCCGCATCAGCGCACGCAAGGCCAGGCGCCCCAGCCACGAGCCCAGCACCACCAGCACGAGCAGCAGCAGCAGGCCCTGCTCGAAGTCGGCCAGGCGCCTGGACACGGGTTCCCAGGCATGGCCGAAGCCCCAGCCCAGGCCGGCGACCAAGGGCGCCCACAGCAGGGCACCGAGGATGTTGAAGGCCGCGAAACGCGCGGGCCCGACCCCGGCGGCACCGATCAGGATGGGCCCTGCGATTCGCAAGCCGTACAGGAAGCGCACCGCCACCACCGCGCCACCGGGATTGCGCCGCAACAGCAGGAGCACCCGCCCGAGCCTGGCCTGCAGGCGCGGCAGGCGACGCAGCAGCGCGGCCCCCCACAGGCGCCCGATCCAGTAGAAGAACTGGTCGCCGGCGCTGGCGGCGAGCACGGCGACCGCGATCACCCGCCACAGTTCCAGCCAACCGGCGCGCGATGCGTAGCCGGCGGCCAGCAGCACGGTCTCGCCTTCGGCGAAGGCGCCCGCGGCGACCGCCAGGTAACCCCATTCCTTGACCAGTTGATCGAGCAAGTCCGACTCCCGAGCCGGCGCCGTGGCGCCCGCATGCACCTGCATGATGCATCGGACCCGGTCCCCCGCGCGCGACGGGCACAGAAAAGCCGACCCTGCCGGGTCGGCCTCTGGACAGCGAAACACCGCCACGCCGCCCGCATGCGGGAGCGCACGATGAAGCCACACGAAACAGCCCATCGCCGCAATGCAGCGATGGTCGCCCCGGATGGCAAAACGCCCGGCTATCGCCAGGCGCTGTATCTACGATCCTGCGATGCGATCAGAGCACGCGGATCTGCGAGGCCTGCGGACCCTTCGGGCCGGCCTTCACGGTGAACTCCACGCGCTGGTTTTCTTGCAGCGTGCGGAAGCCCTTCGCCTGGATTTCGCTGAAGTGGGCGAACAGGTCCTCGCCGCCTTCGTCGGGCTTGATGAAGCCGAAGCCTTTGCTCTCGTTAAACCATTTGACGATGCCGGTGGGCATGATCTTCCTTTCAAGTACTGAATATCAATGACATGCAAATCTTCAACAAGCCCAGCCGGTTTATCGAGTGA
>DAIDHU010000306.1 GCA_027451915.1 Thiomonas sp.
GCTCCTCGTCGCCGCGCGCGGCCGGCGTCGCCAGGCGTCGCACCGCGCGATAGATCAGCAAGCCGAAGATCAGCGCGAGCACGTAGGGCACGGCCCCGCGCACCGAATCCCAGATCGCGGGCGAGCGCCACAGCGGCAGGGCCGCCTCCTGCGTCTGCGCGGCAGCGCCGAAGGGCATGCTGACCACCGAGACCTGGTCGCCGCGCTTGGCGTCGAATCCGATGGCATCCTGCACCAATTGGCGGATCTGCGCAAGCTGCTGCGGGCTCATCGGCTGGGGCTTGGCGCTGGCGCCCTTGGCCGTGGGCGGCCGGTCATTGATCAGCACGGCCACGCTGATGCGCCGCACCGAGCCCACCGGCTGCTGGGTATGGCTGATCGTCTTGTCCAGGTCATAGTTCGTGGTGGCCGAGCTGCTCGCGGCGGTCGGCGCCAGGCTGCGCAAGGCGGGAGCCAGCTGGGTGAACTGCTGCGGCGTCAGCGGCTCCGAGGCCGAACCCACGGTGAAGGGCGCGGCGACCCCGCCGGGCGGCTGGTTGGTCAAGGCTCCCGGCACGCCCGCGGGCAGGCTGGCATTGCCGGTGCTGGTCTGGGTCTGCGCCTGGTGGCTGAGCGGATGGCCCTGGCCGTAGATCACCGAGCTGGTCTCGGTCTTGCCGAAGTCCAGGTCGGCCGACACGGCCACGCGCACGCCGCTGCTGCCCACCAGCGGGCTGAGGATGCTTTCGATCTGCCTGCGATACTGCTGCTCGACGGCATTGCGGTAGGCCAGCTGGCTGGGCTCGATGCCGCTGGTGGACTGCGAGGCGGCGGTCAGCAGATTGCCGTCCTGGTCGACCACGTTCACCGATTGATCGCTCATGCCGGCCACGCCGGAGGCGACCAGATGCACGATGCCGGCGACCTGCGCCGAGCTGAGCACGCGCCCCGGATAGAGCTTGAGCAGCACGGAGGCCGAGGGCTTTTGCTCCTGGTCGAGGAACACCGAGGGCTTGGGAATGGCCAGGTGCACGGTGGCCGACTGCACCGCGGACATGGAATCGATGGTGCGCGCCAGCGAGCCCTCCAGGGCCCGCTGGTAGTTGACCCGCTCGACGAACTGGCTGGTTCCCATCGGCTCGTTGTCCAGCAGTTCGAAGCCCACGCCAGCGCCCTTGGGCAGCCCCTGCGCGGCCAGCTTCATGCGCGTGGCGTAGACCTGGTCGGAAGGCACCTGGATGACGTTGCCCGCATCGGTGATCCGGTAGGGCACGCCCAGCTTCTGCAACTCTGCGATGACGGTGCCGCCATCCGCCTGGGAGAGATTGGTGTAGAGCACCTGGTAGCCCTGCACCCGTCCCCACAGCAGACTCACCACGAGCAGCGCGACCAGCGCCGCCAGTCCGACCAGCAGGCCCATGCGCTGGTTGACGCTCAGACGCCTCCACAGCGTCAGCGGAGCTCGAAGCGCCTGCGGCGCGGCTGGGTCGGTGAGTGTGGCCATCGGTGGTGGGTGGATGCCGGGTGGGAACGGGGCGCCGGAACTTCAGGGTGCCAAGGCCTCAGGCCTGGATGTTCATGATGTCCTGGTAGGCGCTGACCAGCTTGTTGCGCACCTGCAGCGCGGCCTGGAAGGACAGCGAGGCCTTTTGCGTGGCCAGCATCACGTCGCTCAGGCTGAGGTCGCTGGTCCCCGTGGAAAACTGCGCCTGCATGCGGTCTGCCTGCTGCATCTGCGCATTGACTCCGTCCAGCGCCGCACGCAGGGTGCTGGCGAAATCTCCGCCGGCCGCGGGTGCCCCCGCCGGCGAGCCGGCGCCGTCCAGCCGCGGCGAGGCGGCCGCCTCGGCGGCCAGCGCGCGCATCTGCTGCACCAGTTGCTGCATGCGATCGACGTTCATCGGACGAACCTCCCAGGCGGAACCAAGCGTCAAGACCCTGACGGCATCCAGACTCAAGCAAAACGCGTTCCAAGCCCGCCCTGCCCGGCCGGTGACGGCCGCGCCCCCGGGCTTCTACGCGTCGTCGGCATCGTCGATGGAGGCGGGCAATTCCAGGCCCGCCTCGCGCAGGCGCTGCAGCTTGTGGCGCAGGGTGCGCGGGCTGATGCCCAGGCGCTGCGCCGCCAGCTTGCGCGAGCCCAGGCTGTCGCGCAGCGCATCGGCGATCATCCTGCGCTCGTTCTCGGCCAGCTCGGCGCCCAGCGCGCGTGAGCCGGCGCCGCCGCCGGCCAACCCGCCAGCCAGTTGCGCGCCCGCGTCCGTCAGGGTTTCCACCAGGGCCGGCCGCGACCCCTGCGCCGCCCGCGGGGTCGCGCCCGCGGCCAGGGCGCCGGGCTGCAGCAGCAGATCCGCCGCGGTGATGCGCCCGCCGCTGCACAGGATCGCCGCGCGCTGCATCACGTTCTCCAGTTCCCGCACATTGCCGGGCCAGGCATGGCCGAGCAGGGCCTGGCGGGCCGAACCATCGAGCACGGCCGCCGCCTGGCCGGCCCCGTACTGCTGCGCGAAGCGTCGCAGCAGGGCCTCGGCCAGGGGCACGATGTCCTCCGCGCGCTCGCGCAGCGCGGGCACCCGCAGCGGGAAAACACTGAGCCGGTAGAACAGGTCCTCGCGCAACACGCCCTGGCTCACCGCCTGCTGCAGGTCGCGGTTGCTGGTGGCGACGATGCGCAGGTCCAGCGGGATGCGCCGGCGCCCGCCCAGGCGCTCGATCTCGCGCTCCTGCA
>DAIDHU010000307.1 GCA_027451915.1 Thiomonas sp.
CTGGCCGCGGGCGCGCAGCGCGCGCTCGACACCATGCTGGAGGACGATGCCAGCGCCAGCCGCCTGCAGGGCCTGGGGATCACCGCCCCGCGACAGCACCGCGGCCTCATGCTCAGCGGTGACCGGTTCATCAGCGGCCCCACGCAGGCCGCCGAGCTGCGTGAGTTGCTGCCCGAGGCCCTGGCCGTGGACATGGAGACGGCCGCGGTGGCGCAGGTGTGCGCGGACTACCGCGTGCCCTTCGCCGCCGTGCGCTGCATTTCCGACCGCGCCGACGCCACCGCGCACATCGATTTCGATCGCTTCACCACGCTGATCGCCCGGCACTACGGCGCCGCGGTGCTGCGCCTGGCGCTGCGCGGCTATTGAGCCCCGCCCCGGGCGCGCCGAGCCCGGGCCAAGCCGCGCGGTGAGCTCCCGCGCACGCCGCCGGCGCGGCTCAGGCGCCGTCCTGCCCGGCTGGCCCTGGCGCGGACTCGACGCCCGGCTTGCGCTGGGGGCGCCCGGCCACCAGCGCGAAGGTGAACAGGCGGCACTCGATGGGGCCGTTGTACAGCACGTGGCGCCGCGAGGCCTTCAGTCCCAGCGCGCGCTCGGCGCGCAGGTCGGCCAGCAGCAGCGCGGCGTTCCAGCCGACAAAGCGTTGCTTGAGCCGATCGCCCAGCCCGGGCAGGAGCTGATCGGCCTGGGCGCCCTTGGCCTCGATGCGCTCGGCATAGGGCGGGTTGCTCAGCACCCATCCGGCCTGCCCCGGGGCCAGCTCCAGCGGGGCGCCCCCCTCCAGCGCGTCGGCCTGGCGCAGCTGCAGCACCTCCTCCACCCCGGCCCGGCGCGCGTTGTCCCGGGTCAGCGCCACCATGCGGGGGTCGATGTCGGCGGCCACGATGGGCGCCGGCGCCGCGCGGCGCGCCGCCTGGGCCTGCGCGCGCAGTTCGCGCCAGACGGCCGGGTCGAAACCGCGCAGACGCTCGAAACCGAAACTGCGCTGCAGCCCGGCGGCGATCGCGCAGGCGCGCTGGGCCGCCTCGATGACCACCGTCCCGGCTCCGCAGAACGGGTCGTACAGCACGGCCTGCGGGGTCCAGCCGGCCAGGCGCAGCAGGCCGGCCGCGAGGTTTTCCTTCAACGGCGCCTCGCCGTGCGCGCCGCGCCAGCCGCGCTTGAACAGGGCCTCGCCCGAGGTGTCCAGGTACAGCGTGGCGCTGCTGGGGTCCAGGTGCAGGTGCACGCGCGCCTGCGGGTTCTCGCGCTCCACGCTGGGCCGCCGGCCGTCACGCAGGCGAAAGTGATCGCACACTCCGTCCTTCGCCCTCAGCAGCGCGAAGTGCAGGCTTTGCAAGGGGCTGCGTTCGGCGGTCACGTCCACGCGCAGCGTGCTGTCGGCGTCGAACCACTGTTCCCAGGGCTGGCGCAGCGCCAGGCGGTAGATGTCGTCGGCATGGACCACCGGCCCCTGCGCCACCCGCAGCAGCACACGCGAGGCGATGCGGCTGTGAAGATTCAGCAACATCACGTCACGCAGGCTGCCGCGCAGGCTCAGGCCCGCGGCATGCTCGGCCTGCACCTGCACGGCACAGCCCTCGATCTCGGCGATCTCCTCGCGCAAGGCCTGCTCGAGACCGCGCGGACAGGGCAGGTACAGACTATGCTGGTCGTCAGGCATGATGCGGGGCGCGGCTCGCGCGCGGTTCGGAAGCGAGGGCAGCCATCGTAGCCAATGCCGCCGCAACGGCGCCGGGATGCACGGCGAGGCGACACTCTGCTAGATTGGGTCGCCTGCCGCGCCGGCGGCGCCCCCCGCTACCGACCATGCTTCTGCCCGCCACGCCGCGCCGCGCGCGCGCCCACGCCCCCTGGTTGCGACCGGCCCTCGCCGGGCTGCTCGCCTGCGCCATGTTCGCCGGCGCAGGCGCGGCCCCGGCCCCCGCGGCCGCGGCCGGCACGCAGCTGCTGCGGGTGCAGAACGGTCTGGTGCAGGAAAACGAAGTGGCGGTGGCCAACGGCGCGCAAGCGCTGGCCGACGCCATCACCCACGCCACCGGCAAGCGCACGCTGTGGGTGGCCCACGACGCCATCGGCTCCGCGCTGGCCGCGCAGCCGGCCGACTACGCCTTCGTCAAGCCCCCCAGCGCCAGCGCCAAGCTGCTGGCCAAGGGGTGGCACCTGGTCGCCGTGGCGCAGGCGCCGCATGGCTTCGGCGTCGACTTCATCGCCCAGCCCTGCCCCGGACATGCGGCCGAGGTGCTGCTCGGAGGACCCACGCTGAGCACCCTCGGCATGGCCCCCGGCGGGCCGGCGACATGCGTGTCCCTGCGCGAGGTGTGGAGCGCGCCCGGCGCCGTGCTGCTGGCCCCGGCCAAGGGCAGCGTGGTGGACAAGGTGGCGGCCAAGCTGTGGCTGCAGCACGCCAGCAAGCTGCCGCCCACGGTGCACGTGCAGTACCAGAATGCGGTGACCGACTTCATGCAGGTCACGCATGCCGCGGTGATCGGCGTGGTCACGCCGCTGGTGTCGGCCCAATGGCGTGCCGCCGGCGGCGTGGTGCTGGCGCATCAGGAAATGCCCTTCTGGACCGTGCTGGCAGCGCCCTCGGTGGGCGCCGAGCAGGTGGCCAAGGTGCGCGCCGCGCTGCTGGGCCCCCAGGCCCGCTCGATGGACCGCGTGCTGCACGTGGCCGGCTGGGTGGCCGGCGACCCGCAGGTCTACGCCGACTTCACGCACTGGCTGGCGGCGCGCTGAGCCCGCGCCGCCGCGGCTGACGCCCGCGCAAGATCCGGGGTCTAGGCCGCCCGCGCGGCGGCCGCCTCCACGGCATCGACGAAGCGCGCCGCCACGTCGAAGCCGGTCTGCTCGCGGATCTCGACAAAACAGGTCGGGCTGGTGACGTTGATCTCGGTCAGGCGCGTGCCGATGATGTCCAGCCCCACCAGCAGCAGCCCGCGTGCCGCCAGCGCCGGGCCCAGGGCCCGTGCGATCGCCAGGTCGCCTTCCTGCAGCGCCTGCGCCCGCCCCAGCCCGCCGGCGGCCAGGTTGCCCCGCGTCTCGCCGCCCTGCGGAATGCGCGCCAGGGCGAAGGGGACCGGCTCGCCGGCGATGAGCAGCACCCGCTTGTCGCCCTGGGCGATCTGCGGCAGGTAGGTCTGCGCCATGATGGTGCGCCGGCCGGTGTCGGTGAGGGTCTCGAGCACCACGCCCAGGTTGGCGTCGGGAGAGCCGTCGGCGCCGTTGCGCAAGCGAAACACACCGGCGCCGCCCATGCCGTCCAGCGGCTTGACGATGACGTCGCCATGCTCGCGCGCGAAGGCGCGCAGCACGGCCGGATCGCGACTGACCAGGGTGTCGGGAATGTAGGCGGGCCACTCGAGAATGGCCAGCTTCTCCGGATGGTCGCGCAAGGCGCGCGGGCGATTGAACACGCGCGCGCCTTCGCGCTCGGCCTGCTCCAGAAGGTGCGTGGCGTAGAAGAAC